>CAZFSX010000065.1:7314-11032 GCA_964522115.1 uncultured Pseudobdellovibrionaceae bacterium
TTTGAAAATCAAAAATTCCAGTCAATTTCGACATCTGCAAAATTAAACCAGCATAACCCCGATCGTGAATCAAGACGTTGGAACCACCTCCTAAAACCTGGAAGGCAACACCTTGATGCTTCGACCAAATCAATGCTTCTTTCAATTCCAAAAGATTTTTCGGCTGAAAAAAATACCTTGCAGGTCCACCGATCTTCCAAGACGTGTACGGTGCAAGTGGTATATTTTCTTGGATTTGAATCTGCATGAAAGTTTCTTTCTTAACGATGCTTCAGGTCTTCTAAAACAGACAGACCTAACTTCCAAATGTCACCAGCACCCAATGTTAAAAATAGATCTTTGGGTTTTAAGTGCTGTAGGATGACCTTGTTCATATTTTCAGATTTTGGTAAATAAAATTTCGAAGAATGGTTCAATTCATTCACCCATCGTTCGGAACTAATCCCTGGTATCGCAGATTCCCCTGCTGGATATATATCCATCACAAGAAGTTCGTCCGCGTGTTCAAAGCTTTTTAGAAAGTCCTGCCAACAATGTTCTGTTCTTGAGTACCGATGGGGCTGAAAGGCCACAACTAAACGACGGTCAGGAAACTTTTCTTTGAATGCTGACAAGGTCGCTTTCACCTCGGTTGGGTGATGTCCATAATCATCAAAGACCATAATGTCTTTTTCGGATCCCTTCAATTGGAATCGACGATCCACTCCTTGAAAATTCATCAAGCCTTCTTTGCATACCTGAAAAGAAAAACCTGATTGCATACCTGCCAAAATTGCCGCTGTTGCATTCAAAGCATTATGTTTACCAGGAACTGGAACTTGAAATTGTCCAAGCTTTTTCTTACTGCCAAGACTATGATCCATTTGCCACAGTTCATATTCAGAGTTAGCACCCTGAATCACATAATCATTTTTTGGATCAAAACCATAACTCCATTGCGTTTTTGGAAACTCTTTAAATAAATTTTTTGCTCGCAGATCATCACCACAAAAAATCAAGGCACCGTAAAATGGAATTTTCTGTGCAAAATCAAAAAATGCTCTTTCTAATTGATCCATCGTTTTAAAAAAATCCATATGGTCATCATCAATGTTTGTAATGATTGCAATCTCTGGAGTCAGCTTAGAAAAGCTACCATCACTTTCATCGGCTTCTGCAATAATCCATTCGCCATTTCCAAGCACTGCTGTGGATTTGATTAAATCTAATCTCCCCCCAACAACCACAGTTGGTTCTGACTGAGCATAAATGTAGATGGCCGCGGTCATGGACGTTGTTGTTGTTTTTCCATGAGTTCCTGCGACAGCGACTCCTCGTTTGAAGCGCATGATTTCAGCTAATGCTTCTGCCCTTGGAATACGCGGGATCTTTCTTTGTCTTGCTTCGACCATTTCAGGATTATTCATCTTCACAGCGCTGGAATAGACGACAACATCCACATCTTGAACATGAGCTTGATCATGACCTTGATAGATTCGAATTCCCAATTTTTTTAAGTGTTCGGTATTGATATTCAAAGCCAAATCGCTGCCCGTGACAATCGCACCACTGTTATGAAACAGCTCTGCTAAACCGCACATCCCAATTCCACCAACACCAATAAAGTGGAATTTAATATTTTTAAATCTCATGTTTGACTCATCTCAATCAGTTTTTCCGCAATGGTATCGGCGGAACGAGCTTTGTAGAATTGTTGTATATTCTGCTGCATCTTCTGAAGAACTTCAGGATGCTTTTGATAATATCGAATGCGATCCACAAAAACCTGTGGGGTAAAATCTTTTTGAACAATGCATTCCGCGGCTTGGGCATCCACCAAAGTCTGAGCATTTTTTCGTTGGTGATCATCTGCAGCCCAAGGCAATGGAATAAAGATAGTTGCTTTCTGTACTGCAGCCAACTCGGCCACAGTGCTTGCTCCAGCTCGACAAAAAACTAAATCCGCCCAAGCATAGCGTTCATGCATATCGTACAGAAATTCGTGAGCAGTTGCTCCAGCTATTGGCAAGTCTGCATACAATCGACGTGCTTGTTCAAAATCATGAGGACCTGTTTGATGAACGATTTCCACATCTTTTAAAAGGTCAGGATTTTGATGCAAAGCTTGTGTCACAATATGATTGATAGCACGGGCCCCCTGACTGCCACCAAAAATTAAAACATGAAACTTTTTTCCCTTCACAGCTTGAACAGGATCCACACTCTGATGCGCTGGAAGCATTTTGTTTTTTTGTTCCAATTCTGCACGCACAGGTAATCCCACAGTCTCAATCCCAGGACTTGCTAGAAACTCCTTGGCCTGATCAAAGACCACAAACGCAGTATCTACACATCGTGATAACCACCGGTTGGTCAATCCTGGATGTGCATTAGGCTCCCAAATCGCCGTTGGAATTCCTAGAATGGAGGCGATGAGCACCACAGGCCCTGAAGCATACCCCCCAACTCCAATCACCACTGAAGGTTTCACACGTAAAAGCAAAATGAATGTCTTAAAAAATGACCAAGGCAAAAGAGAGATTGTCTTTACTTTTTCTATCCATTGTCCTGAAAAGTTCAGTTTTCCAATGGGAATCAAGTGCAGAGGAAAGCCTTCTCGAGGAACAATTTTTGTTTCTAATCCCTGTGCAGAACCTACAAACTCAATGAGGTACTCAGGTTGATTTTTTTGAATGGCTCGTGCAATGGCAATTCCTGGATATATATGACCACCGGTGCCTCCACCGGCGATAAGAATTTTTTGATGGTTAACTTTTCCATTTCCAGACATGAGGAAGATCATCCCTCTATCGTGATCCAATTTCAAATGAAAAAATCACTGGGCTGCGTTCTTAGATTGTTCCAATTGAATCAAAAATCCGAAAAAGAAACACAGGGTCACAAGATGACTGCCTCCAAAACTTAAAAAAGGCAAAGTTAATCCCTTGGTGGGAAGCAGACCCATCACAACTCCACAGTTGATAAAAACGTGAACAGCAAAGGTTGTTGAAATTCCCAAAATAGTGGCCTTCAAAAAAGCACTTTCCTGCTTCAGTGCAATTTGAAATCCACGCAAGACAACCATCCCATAAAGAAAAAGAATAAAAACAAATCCAAGAAATCCAGTTTCCTCACCAAGCACGGCTAAAGTAAAATCAGTGTGGGCTTCAGGCAGAAAAAATAACTTCCCTTGCCCTTGCCCTAAGCCCACGCCCCAAACTCCACCCGAATGAAAACTCAGCATACTTTGAATGGCTTGAAATCCTTTTTGATCTGGATCTGCCCATGGATCCAAAAAGGAAAGAAGGCGAGCCCGGCGATAATCTTTCATCATCACCAAATAATAAAATGCAGGTAAAATAAGAACCATGGATCCTGCGACGTATTTCCACGGAAGACCAAAGGCAACCAACAAAAGAACCGACACAACAATCAGAATAGCGAAGCTACCAAAATCCGGTTGTCTTAAAAGAATCACGGCGGGCAAAGCCAACAAAGCAACCATCATCCATAAAGGAATTTTGATGGCTGTATCCTGCTGTCGAGTCAACAAAGTCGCAAAAAAGAATGGAAAGGAATACTTCAATAGTTCAGAAGGTTCGAAGCGAATGCCCAATGGCAACTTTAACCATCGAGCAGCTCCTCCTACTTTGACTCCCAATCCCGGAATCAAAGTCAAAGCTACAAGCTGCTGCCGCTTTCGACCGAGCCGGTGCTAAGCGCCAGCTTGTCGCCGGCC
>CAZFSX010000066.1:0-11001 GCA_964522115.1 uncultured Pseudobdellovibrionaceae bacterium
CCAAGGTTGTTCCAACCTCTGCCGTGACCAGATTTTCCTTTGTCATCAGATTTTGTATTGGCTGATCAAAGTTTTTTTCAAAACGTAAATCACGATTGGTTAAAATTCCAACCAGCTTTCCTTTCACTGTCACAGGAACTCCACTGATGGAATACTTCGACATCAATTCCAGGGCTTCTTTCACCAAAGCATCAGGAGGCAAAGTGATGGGATCTTGAATCATTCCACTTTCGTACTTCTTTACCTTTTCGACCTCTAGAGCTTGCTGTTGGATCGACATATTTTTATGGATGACTCCAAGTCCCCCAACCTGAGCCATAATTCTAGCCACACGATGTTCCGTGACCGTATCCATGGCCGCACTTAAAATGGGGACATTCAACATTTTTCCACGAGCAAAAGGGACACTTGTATTGACTTCAGAAGGAGTCACTTCCGAATACCTTGGGATTAAAAGGACATCATCAAAAGTCAGTGCATATTCAAGATCTAAACTCATGGAACCTCCGTTGTCGCTGGCAAATCCTTATACCAAGATTTGTAGAGAAGATAATTGTCAGCAGACTGTTGAAGTTTTTCAATCTCTTGCTGTGTTAAGTTGCGTTTTACCACTGCGGGTCGACCAGCGATCAGAACTCCATCAGGAAAGACTTCGCCTTCTTTGATCAAACTGCCCGCAGCAACTAAAGAATTTTTTCCTATGCGACAATTGTCCAACAAAACACTTCCCATCCCAATCAAAGATCCCTCTCCGACTTCACATCCATGCAGCATCGCTAAATGACCAACTGTCACACGATCATGGAGGATAACTCCACATTTGCCATAAGTCCCATGCAAGACACTTCCATCTTGAACATTGACTTCTTTTCCAATTCGCATCGCAAAAACATCACCGCGGACTGTAACATTGTACCAAAGAGAAGAACGATCTCCGATCTGAACATTGCCAATAATATAAGCATTTGGGGCAAGAAAAACATCTTTACCTAACTTTGGAACTTGGCCTTGCAAAGGGACGACAGGCATTTTGCTCTCCTTCTGAATTTCTTTTTTCTATTCCTCTCATACTTGAAGGAAGTTGACACCCCTTGGTCGCATTCGACTCAATGAATCAGATCTTAAGAAAAACTTCGCGAAAACTTTTTTGACAAATAACTATGGATTGTTAGCCTTTTAGAGCATTCCATCTATTCCAGATGGATCATCAAAATTCCTAGGGGGGAAATAATGATCAAAAAATGGATGATATTTTGTTTAATCGTGCTTGGTTTTCAGGCAAGTTTTGCCACAAGCCTGATGAATACTGTCAGTTTAGAAGCTTCTGAAGAAGTCTTGGGTGATACTGGGATCAATATTGCAAAATCAGCCAGTGTTTCTATGACTTCAGATAAACTTCCCCTGGTCGGAGCAGGTCTTCGCACTAAATTTATGTTCAATGTGTACGTCGTTCAAATTTTCAACAATGCTCCACAAACCGTAAAAAGAAACGCCACGGAAGTTTTAGATTCCGTCGCTGCAGCAACTCACTCTGTGGTCCATTTAAGCTTTCTTCGCAATGTGAAAAATGATCAGATCCGTACTTCTTTTCAAGAGGCCTTGATCAAAAACAAAGTGGATGTCAATTCCGCATCCATTCAATCCTTCTTTCAAGCTGTTCAGCAAGGCGGTGCCGCTCAAGACGGTTCTGAATTAGCCTTGATTTTAAGCCATCTTCCCAATGGAATGGATCAAATCACCTACGTTTCCCCTGAAGGAAAGCTGTTCTTCGTTGAAGGCCCTGGTTTAGTCAAAGCCATCTTAAGCATTTGGCTAGGAACTCCTGCGGATAGTGGCCTTCAGTCTTGTAAAAATGAACTTCTTCTTCCAAGGAGTTTTTAATGAATACCCACAACTTTTGGAACAAAGGACTTTTTCTTCTTGGATCATGCTTTCTGATCAACAATGTGGGATGCAAACTGACTGATGCCTTAAACTCTACCGCTGGCATGGATAAGCGCATGACAGAACTTCAAGCTGGTATGGATACCACCAATAAAAATATGGAAAAAATGGTCGCTGCGGTTCATGATCAGCAAGTGGTTCTTCCTTATGAACAGCTCCTTCTTCCTGAAAACGCCAGCGTCTTAAAACCCATTCCATTCAAAATGATGGCCTATGGGGAAAAGATGGCACAGGCGATGACGGCAGAGGAACTTGTTCGATTAACCTACCTATGGTTGAAAGAAATTGATGAAAGCCAACCTGCAAAGGACAGCAAAGACTGCAAAGTGAACGAAGCTGGAAAAGAAGTTTGCGGGAAACCTTATTACTCTGCAGATCTATTGAACAGAACAAATCATGAAAAAGAAGCTCGGCTTGCGGCATTGAAAGTCCTTGCTGGATTTGCGCCTCAGTCTGTGATGGAAGAAGTGGTTCAGCTGCACTTAACAAGTCCTGGCCGTTTTCGCCGCACAGCTTTGAATCTATTGACATTAAGAGCCCTGATGCTGAAAGAAATTCTTTTAGATGAAAGCATTTACAAAGAAGAACTTTGGACGATTGAGGTTGTCAACGAAGGCTTTAAATACATGAACCAACTTAATTTCATTGCGGAAGTTGGCCGACAACTGCCTGCAAAAAAATTGCAACTCAGTTTTTCACTGAATGGATTTCTCAGCAATCCTGGGCTAGCAAAAAATCCAAATAATAAAACGTATTCCTTTGATCCTCTCGTTGAAATGCGTGATCGATGGGTCACATTTGGCAACTTTATTCAAAATATGCTTTTGAACAATCAAGATTTTCAAACTTTAGCCACCATGGAAGAAAAGCAAATGGCTCAACAGGCTTTTCAAAAATCCAATCAAATGGCGACAACTTGGCCCGAATCCAACGCAAGTTTAACTGGAATGACTAATTGATATTTTTTCGAAGGGCCTCGACGATGGATGTTTTTGATCCTCGTCGAGCCGGGATCCATCCCGCAAGCAGGGACGCGATAAAAACAACCAAAGCACTTCGCAGATAGTGATGAATTTGCGGTTCCAAACGCAATGCCATGGGCTCTGTCGCCAAAGGCATTGTAATAGGAAAAGAGATTGTGTTGATCACCTGAATCACCAGAAGAGTCAAAGGCAAAAAGATGATGAGCCCAAGTAAAGCCTGAAAGAAAATTTCACATAAAAAAATCTTCAAAACATCAGATTCCCTATCACCTAAAGCTCGAAGAGTCCCAATTTCTCCAGTGCGTTCAAAAATGGAAGCTCCGATCGTATTCATCAATCCAAAAAAAATCAAAAGAGCAAAGATCAGTTCCACTAGAGTATCTTGAACTGCAAAAAAAGCCTGAACTTGTCTATACATTGTTGCAAGATCATACCAGGACTTCAAAACCAGATCTGGAAAATCCATAAAAGCATTTTGAATTTCCCTCAGTTGAATATCCAACATTGACAAATCTTTCAAACGAACGACCAATGTCTGATGTTCATCAATATCCAGAAGCCGTTCTGATCCAGGCAAATTCAAATAGGCTGTACTGTCATCAACTTCAGCGATCCCCGCCGCAAATACTCCGACAAGAGTGGCTGAAATCGCATTGGTAGATCCATCAGCAGTTTGTGTGACGATATTTAAACTTTCGCCTACTTTCGCTTGCAATCTTTTTTGTAAACCTTTTCCCAGCATCAGTTCATATTTCTCTTTTCCAGGAAACGAAACCCCTTCTTTGATCGTATAGTTTTCCATCAAACTTTTTTCCACGAAAGGGTCATAGGCCTGAATCGCTGCCGCAATGCTGGAAAGTTCAAAACTGATCAGACCATAAAATTGATTTCGTGGTGTCACAGATTCCACAGCAGGATTCTTTTTCAAACGTCCAATGATGTCTTTTTCATTTGTCAAATACCGTTCCCTAGGAATATCGACGGGCAACTGATCCCATTGAAAACGACTGGCAATTTGAAAATGACCATGCAAGCTTTCTGTGGAAGTTTTTTTTAAACTTTCAAGCATAAATGAAGCGAAACCATGAAAACATACCATAAACAAAAAAGCACATCCCACCATCACAACGTTCAGAAAGGTTCTCAAACGATGACGGAAAAGATTTAAAAATGCTAGGCGCGCAAGCAAAATCATGAGACCCGCTCTTCTTTAACAAATTTTCCATCGCTCATATGAATGATTCTTTTCGCTCTGGATAAAACCATGGGATCATGAGTGGAAAAGACAACCGTCACATTATTTTTTCGATTGATCTGTTGAAGAAAATCTAAAATTTCATTGGCGTAGGTCTTGTTCAAATTAGCAGTTGGCTCATCTGCAAAAATGATTTTTGGTTGATGAACGATGGCTCTTGCTATGGCCACACGTTGACGTTGACCTCCACTCATTTGGCGTGGTGTATGATCCAAAAATTTTGCAAGCCCAACCTGAGTCAATGATTCCGTTGCTTTTCGTTGAATTTCCTGACGAGACAAAGATGTCTTTAAAAGTGGATATTCTACATTTTCTAAGGCAGTTAAAACAGGTAGCAAATTGAAAGTTTGAAATACAAAGCCTACCTCTGTGGCACGAAAATGAGCCAACTGGTCCGAAGTGTAATGACTGATGTCTTTCCCTTTGAATTGAACAGTTCCCGAGGTCGGAAGATCCAACCCACCCAATAAATTCAGCAAGGTTGTTTTTCCACTTCCAGAACTGCCTGCCAGAGCCAGAAAATCGCCTTCAAAAATCTGCAAGCTCATATCTTCCAAAGCATGCACCTTCGAAGCACCTAAATCGTAGCATTTCTGAACATGCTTTGCTTCCATCAAGACACTCATGAAAACTCCCACTTCCAGCATTTTTTTAGCCAACCATGGCTTAACCATTTTTACAGCCCCCCCCAAGAGGATCAAGCTCTTTTTTCCAAGACAGGCCCATCACGTTAATCCTTGTCTTTCTTTTTAAAAAAACACAGCCTTAAGTTGAACTCATTTTTTTTGCTGGAGGTTTTATGTTTTTCTCTAGAATGATTGCTCTGATTTTTCCTGCTGTTGTCTGCTCAGCGATGGCACAAACTGCATTTGATGAAATCGTCAAAAAAGCAGACCGTTATTTATTTTTGGACTTCGGAACATCTCAAGTCATTCAAGTGGAAGACTTTAAGGGAGATAAAAAATTACGTACAACAAAATACAAAGTCTATGAAAAGGGCTTTGATCTGACTTTGGTCGAGACGATTTTCCCAGAAAGACAAATTGGTCGCAAATTACTGATGAAAAAAGATGACTTGTGGTTTTATACACCCGATATCAAGCGCCCCACACGGGTCACTTTGCAAGAAAAGCTGACAGGCGAAGTTTCTAATGGGGATATCACGCGCACTCATTTTTCTGAAGACTATCAAGCGATATCTGGAAAAGAAGGCAACTTTGAAGGACAGCCTGCGTATTTGATTTCATTGAAACAAAGACGTCCGAATACAACCTACTCATTGATCGATTATGTGATTGCCAAGAAAGACAATAGACCATTGCAAGCCATGTTCAAAACATCGGCTGGAAAAAACTTAAAGGTGGCAAAATACAGCCAATTTAGAAAAGAATTTGGTCAAGAGATTGTGGGGTTCATTGAAATCAAAAATGCGCTTTTTCCTGAGCAAAGATCTGTGATTACAAATTCTCAAACAAAAAAAGAGGATTTGCACGAATCCTTCTTCAACAAAGATTCTCTTTCCAACTAAAGGAACGACATGTTTTTTAAAATTCTTCTTCCTTTCCTTCTTGGTGGATCCTGCTTGGCCGCCTTCCGTGGGAACTATGGTATCAATTTCGATACAAGGTATGCTCAACATACTCAAGGCAATCCAGATACCGCCAGTCATCGTCACAGTGTTGAGTTCTTTCAGAAGGCAGAGTGGGGAACAACCTATGGCTTTGTCCTTTCGGGCAGAGCCGATGCTGAATCTGCTTATGCTTCCACGCCAACAAGATATTCAGGCGAAGTTGTTAAAAAAGACTCTCAAAGTTTTTTCCTGCGAGATAATTATTTTCAATTGAACAAAGGTCCTATTCGCCTGAAACTAGGATATCAACAAGTTGTTTGGGGAGAAGCCTTTGGATTTTATTACGCTGATATCGTCAATCCAAAGGATCTGCGCGAGCTTGGACTCGGAGACTTGTCTCGCAATCGCCTTCAAGTCCCTATGCTGAATTTCCAATGGTTAGCTGGATCTTCAGGACTGCAACTTTTGTATATTCCCAAGGCGCAAACAGATCTTTTGCCTTCCATTGGCAGCGAATTTCTGAAGGTCCCCTCTTATTATGTTTCCTCTTTGACTTTATCCAGAGATCCCATCACGCCAATGACTCAAGGTGAATTTGGAGCACGACTCACTCATCAAATAGGAAGTTGGGATTGGTCGATTTTTTATTTGGATGCCTATGATCGTTTTCCCGTCTTAGATCTTCGAACAAATCCATCTACCTACCAGACAGAATTGATTCCCCACCCTTACCGCCTGAAATCATCTGGAATCACAATGACCCAAGCTTGGAATGATTGGCTGATTCGATCCGAACTGATCTACAAACAGCAACGATGGATGAATACAGGTTCGATGACTTCGTTAAGCCAGGATCAGGCTGATCAATGGATTGGAGTGCTTGGTATTGATCTGCCTCCTGTTGCCGGCTGGATGATTCAAGTTCAATATTCAGAAGATCAAACAGCAGATAAAGAGTGGGCCTTTCGAAAAAAAAGAGAACATTTGGGAAGTGTTCGCATTTCAAAAACCATCAATCCAGATACAGAAGTTGAATTCATGTACAATCATTCCATGCACGATGGCGGTTATCTGTGGCAAGCAAAAGCCAGCTTCGCCTTGGATCGTCAGTTTTCCTTGGATATAGGGATGGATCGATTTGATGGCAGAGATGATTCCAGCTTTGGTCAATATAAAAATGCCAGTCGTGCCTTTGCTGTCTTAAAAACTTATTTTAAAAAATGAGAATTATGCTGCTTTATTTTTTGATCGAGCATAGGTCTTTAAAATTTTAGAAACACCAGATCCATCAAAAAAGGCATCATTCGAGATCGTCACCTGAGTGGCACCTAAAATTTCACAAATGGTTCCTACATTTTCTTTCATCATCCACGGGGAACTATGTGTATGAATGACTACAACTTTGATTTTTTTGTACATGGACATCTGGTATGGCAGATCTTCCATTTGATAGATATTTTTTAAACGATAGACCAATTTGCCAATATCTAAAAAATGAGATCCAGTTAGAAAATGATCTTTCACCCGGAATCCACGAGCCCAATAATAAGCTTTTTTAAAGAACATGATTCCTTCATGAGTTTTGAAAAATGTAACCAAATCTCTTAGGCTTTTAATTTTCACAAACTTTCTCATTAATGGTGAATAAGCTGTTTCTCGTGACAAAATAAGTGGCTCTAACAAAGTCATCGTCTCAAAGCAATTGGAACAGTGCTGTGCTAAATCAAACGCCATCTTGACTGATAAACCCATTGTCACCAAGTGAATTTTTTCAATCTTCACATTGTTCAGTAGCCAGTTTTCTATCGATGCAAGAATAGATTGATAACTGAGTTGAGCTTCATCCCAATAAAAAGGAGCCACTTCAATAATTCGAACATGATACCCTGAAAAGATTTTTTTGTAGTACCGAAGACTTTGCTCTTTTCGAAAAAATGGATCCAAGACCACCAGGGAAGGGCCCTCACCGAATTCTACAAACTGAAGTTGCATGATTTGCTTTGTCATTCCAATATCATTTCGGATTCTGAATACAAATGCTGAAGTCAAACAGAAGAAATCTAGCCTTAGGCCATCGGATGAAAAATCGATGGGACACGTTCATCTACCGGAAAGTCGGGTTTCCCAAAAAATAATTGTATCAAGTCTGGATGGCTAGAGCGGATAACGCGACCATCTTCGTGTTCCCATAAAAGACTTTCTTGAAACTTTGTCCTATCAATCTGCAACTTTAAAATACCGGGTTGGCGATGAAACCACTTCAAAAACAATTCTTTATTCCAGGGTTGACAATAGAATTCCTGGTGAAAACTAGGATTGGCTTGAAATGAAACTTCAGGATTGTATTCATCACCAAGAAATAAGTATCTTTGTAAAGCTTCAGATCTGGATTTTAAATAGAGTTGATCTAAACACGAAGCCGTCCCAAATCCAAAGTGAAGCAAGGAACTTCTGTGAAATAAGCAGGAAACTCCAACAAGCAGACCGTCTTGTGTTTCAGCAATAAAGTAATCGTCAAACTGAAAATCTTGACGATCAAATTGAAAATTTTCACTACGATAAAGAACTGGTGAATTTTGCGAAAAATACCATGAAAACAAGAGACTATGTCTTTCAATCAGTTCATTTCGTGCGGATTCAATCGCCATTGTTGATGAATTTGAAAAAGCCACGCCATTCGAAATGGATAAAACCTGATGCACGTTTTCATTTGATTTAAGCTGATTTTGTAATGAATTCGATGATTTTTTCAAATTTAAATCAATGGCCCAACGTTCAACACATTCTGCCTGACATTTTTTAACGGCCAAGTCTTGATCATTCCAAGCTGATCCAGTTCCAAAAAATTCAATTTGATTTACTGGATCCAAATAAGTGCGACCAACGACAAACAACTCATTGGGATCAACGACAAATCGATGAATGATTTCATCCACACATTGAAATCCTGATAAGACCTGAAACATAAATCATCCCTCAAAAAAAGTGCCCTCCTTTTTTTAGGAAGACACTTGATTTAAATCAGTTCATTTCTACTATTTGCAGAATAGACCGTATTTTCTAGATTTTTTCATAAATCCCCCTTTCCTTGTGTAAAGATACTCAAAAAAGTTTTCTGTCTTTGCGTATCTATGTACTTTGTAAAACGAATTAAACTTCCCCATTTTTCAGAATTCATTTGACCAGAAATAATGAAACCCGTTCGGTTCATGACTTGAATTTGAGGATGATTTGATGGTGAAACATCAATTTCAATCTGTTGAAATCCCATCGAAGAAATAGACTGAATCAAAACAGGAAATGAATGCTGAACAATCCCCAATTTTTGAAATTTTTCTTCAAATGCACAATAGCGAATATAATAAGAACACCAGTCGATAGGATTCCCCATGACAACTCCGATCACGTTGCCATCCTTTTGAAAAAGAAAGTGATCGGTTTTATCCCGAAGGAATGTTTCTTTTTTTTCAGTCATGGGCTCTTGAAAAAAATGATCAGACTGAGCACTATCAAAAATGCGGTCATGATTTTTTTCAATAAAACGAACGGTCGTCGAATAGTCACCGTGATCCATCACAACACCTAAAGAAGGTATTTCAAAAGGAAAAAACTGGGTCACGGCTGGAGTTACGGTCGCAAGTTTTTTAGCTAAACTCATATACTGTCAGTATGAAGAGTTTCTTTAAAAAAAAACCATTTAAGAGAAATTTACCGGTCAAAATGCGAGGCGAATCTTAAGATTGTATCAATTACAGGTCCTTTTTCTCAAATCGATACGTTGCAATCACCATAGGAATCAAACTCCATAAAGATAAAGTCAAAAAAACAAAAAACATTCCACGCACACCAACGACCCAGTTTTTGATTACAAGTCCTGTCATCCCCAATAGAGCATAGGAATCAAAAAGCATCAGTAAGAATAGGCGAACCAAAGTTACTGGATTCAAAGCACATAAAAAAACCAAAGGTAACTCTAGGGGATAGGAATAAAACTCTGATATGAAATAATATAAAAGAGCATCAAAGAGAAAAGCCATATAAATCCAAAAAGCAAAACTGACACTGACACCTTTCAATCTATCCGCAAAACTCATGGACAGAAAAAGTGATACTGAAACCATGGCCATCATCAACATCAAACTTGCAATTAAAAAAACAAACCATTGCCATTGGAAATTATGACGAAATAACAGAGGCAAAGATATGGCAACCAAGCTTGTTCCCCCCATAGAAAGAACCAACGCAGCCCATCGCCCCCACAACAACTGCCAACGACGGAACCTTGTACTCAAAACGATTTGAGTAAAACTTTCTTGTTGATACCAAAATAAGGATGAAAAAAGCAGAGCCATCAAAGGCAGGAACAACAATAAAATTCCAGACATCGACAATAAAGATTTTTGACTATCATCTACCTGCGCCTGAATTAAAAAACTTAAAGCAAAAAGAAAAAGGAAAACCCAAAGTAACCAACGACTGCGCAATATATGAGAAAGTTCATACTTCAGGATGACCCCTAGCTTATCCATGAAGAACCTCCTCTGTAGCCACAACACTTAAATTCACTGATTGTCTTTGAATCATGGCCAACAAAGCATCTTCAAAGTTTTCTTTTTCCGATTGAAGAATTAAATCTTTGGGACTTCCTTGAAAAATCAGTCGTCCTTCTTGCAGAAAAATAAAATCATCGACCATTTCATGGACTTCAGAAAGGATGTGTGTCACTAAGATTGCCATTCTATCCTGTTGAATAAAGGCTTTTAAAGATTTTTTAAATTGAACTGCATAGTAGGGATCTAATCCCACCGTCGGCTCATCACAAAGCAATAACTGGGGACGGAACATCATCGCAGCAACGACGGAAACCCTTTGCTTCATTCCACCAGACAAATCTTTAAATCCTTTCCCTTGAAAGTCTTTCAATCCAAAAACTTCACTATAATGTTCAACATCGACGGCTTTTCTTCCTTGTAGATCCTGAAGCATTTCTAAAATTTCATGGACTTGAAGATTGTGGGGAAAGCTTGGAACCTGAGGAATATATCCAATTCTTTCCCGCAGAATTTCATTCTTCTGTAAATCCTGTTCCCCCCAAGCCATGCTCCCATGACTCAGCTGTTGCAAACCTAAAAGGCACTTCATCAAGGTAGACTTTCCACAGCCATTGGGTCCAAGGACTCCGTGAATTTTTCCAGACTCAAAAGTAAAAGTGCAATTCTTCAAAGCTTGATAGTTTCCAAATGTTTTCG
>CAZFSX010000067.1:0-10906 GCA_964522115.1 uncultured Pseudobdellovibrionaceae bacterium
AATTGAAACTGTTCAGTGGTGCCGTGAAATGTTGCAACATTCTCCTTTGGCATTACGCTGTTTGAAATCTTGCTTGAATGCAGATTGTGATGGTCAAATGGGACTTTTGGATTTGGCGGGAAATGCAACTTTGCTTTACTACATGAGCGAAGAAGCACAAGAGGGTCGTAACGCTTACGTTGAAAAGCGCACGCCTGATTTTTCGAAGTTTCCGCGTCTTCCATAATTTTTCGGAGGATCCCAATGAGCACACTGGCAACAAATTCTTCCGCTCCATCCTTAGCAAAGATGTGGTTGTTGGCATTTCGACCTAAGACATTAACGGCGGCGTTGGCTCCCATTGTTGTAGCAACAGCCTTTGTCTCTTGGGCTGGGTATGAAGTGCACAGTTGGATTTCGTGGTGTGCTTTGTTGTCTTCCTTTTGTCTTCAGATCGGAACGAATTTAGTGAATGATGCTGCGGACTTTAAAAAAGGTGCAGATACCAGTGAACGATTAGGTCCTCAGCGTGTCACGCAGTCTGGAATTTTCACTTATAAACAGGTCATGATCATGGCCGCCGTATTTTTTTTGGCAGCGGCTTTATTTGGTGTCCCCCTGGTGTTTCAAGGGGGCTTTCCCATTTTGGTTGTTGGGATATTTTCCATTCTTTTTGGATATGCTTATACTACAGGCCCCTTTCCTTTGGCCTATCGTGGGTGGGGAGATTTTTTTGTCCTTGTTTTCTTCGGTTGGATTGCCACAGCAGGAATGGTTTATTTGCAGACCCATGATTTTTCATGGAGAGCCATTTTGTTAGGAACACAAATAGGTCTTCTGGCTACAGTCTTGATTGCCATTAATAATCTTCGGGATATTGAAGGTGATACGAAGGTGAATAAAAAAACTTTGCCCGTACGATGGGGAAAAACATTTGCTCGTCGTGAAATTGCCGTTTTAATTCTTTTGCCATTTCTTTTGAATACCTTGTGGATTTGGGATGGCGCCGTGTGGGCGGGGATTCTTCCTTTTGCGGTCTTGCCCTTGGGAATAAAAATCATTCGTCAGATTTCTGTGACGGAGCCCAGTGAAAAGTACAATCAATTTTTAGGACAATCAGCAGGATTGCATCTGATTTTTGGTTTGCTTTTGGCTGTTGGTTTTTGGCTGAAGGGATAGGTTGTGATGGAGTTTCATCCATCCAATATTCAGTTTGCTGCTTATCAATTGATACCAAGTATCGCTTTGAATGCGAAGGCTTTAAGTCGTACTCGTCGTGGGTATTGGCTGAGGTCCCAAGGTCGTTTTGCAGATTATTTAGCCTGGCCTGAATTCGGAGATTCAACATGGGAGCAGGATCATTCTGTCCCAGCTTCACAACAAAGTGGATTATGGAAAAGATGTTTGCAAATTTTATCTACTCCTGAAGTAAAATTAAATGAAAAAAAAATGAATCAACCTTATTCCGCATGGTTTGAAAATCATTTCTTAGTTACGCCAGATCAGCAGACATACCAGAACCTTTCGGTGGCTTATGAAAAAGGGTTTCGTACTTTTAAATTGAAGATTGCAGGATCCAAAAAGCCTCTGTTTTCAGAAGAGCAAAAGAAATTTTTTCAAGACCATCCAAACGTCATCCTGAGATTAGATGCAAATCATTCTTTGGAAGTGATGGATTTGCCCTTTGTCCTAGATTCGATAAAGCCGTTTCGATCTTGTGTGGAGTTTTTGGAAGATCCCTTTCCTTCGGCTCAAGATCCATGGGCGTGGAAAATGTGGAACGATCAAATTCCTTTGGCTGCGGATTTTGAAAAAAGAGATTGGATGACAGATCAGCATGTTCGGTATTTTATTGTGAAACCTCAACGTGAAGATCCTGATCTGTGGATTGGACGTCAGAAATCCATTGTGTCGGTGATCACGCATTCGATGGAAAGTCCATTGGGTGTGGCTTTGACCTTGGATAGAATGTCGATACTTACCGCGAAGTGGGGCTCTGCCATTCATCCGATTTCTGGTTTGATGGGTTTTCATTGTTATCAAGATTTTGACGAACGTCTGTTTGAACAGCAAGGATCAAAGATTCGAAGATCAACTTTTTCTTATGATGAGTTTCTAGGGGATGTGGTATGGCAGAATCTTGTCTAAGCATGGATTGGTCGTCCAAACAGAGTTATATTTTTTTGAGTCCTTATCTTTCTGAAGATGAAAAAAAAGTTCTTCGAAAATTAGAACAAAAGTATGCCATGGATTCACATATATGGATTGCAAGTTCTGGAAGTTCAAAAAAAGAAGATGAAAGTTTAAAGTTGATCGCCTTGTCGAAAACAGCCATGCAAGCTTCTGCGAAGGCTGTCAATGCTCATTTAAAAGTGGGACCTAATGATGTCTGGGGATTAAGTTTGCCAACTTTTCATGTCGGGGGTCTAGGGATTGTACTTCGATCCGAATTGGCAGGCATTCCCTACATCAAGGCAACTTTTGAAAAATGGAATCCCCATACTTTTACCCAAGTCTTATTGGAAAAATCAGTGACCTTAACATCGATGGTACCGACTCAGGTTTTTGACTGTGTTGCGCAGAAATTAAAAGCTCCTAAAAAATTACGTGCGGTGCTTGTTGGTGGAGCCGCATTAAGTGCTTCTCTTTACTTGGAGGCGCGGGATTTGGGATGGCCTCTTTTACCTTGTTATGGAATGACTGAAACCAGTTCTCAGATTGCAACGGCCACCTTCGAAAGTTTGCAGCAGATGGAGCTACCTGCGATGCAAGTTCTATCCCATTCCACGATCTGGGTGGATGAATCTCAGTCGGCTTGGGTGAGATCACCATCTCTATTGACTGGATATGCCTATCAAAAAAATGGCCAAGATTTTTTTATCAATCCAGTGATACAGCAATCTTGGAAAATTCCTGATCGAATCCAGCTGGAGGGGGATCTGTTGCGGGTCTTAGGAAGAGATGAAGATTTTATTAAAATTTTAGCCGAAGGAATTTCTTTATCGAAACTGAGAGAGCGTTGGATTCAAGCTGCTCTTCAGTTTCAGATTGAAGTGACGGGGTTTGAATTATTAGCCGTGCCAGAGGCTCGCAGTGGAATGGCACTTTTACTTGTTGTTGAAAAACAAATCGCACAGCAAGCAGCCTGGAAAAAAATGTTGGACTTTCTTCAGACGCAGTCTGCGAAAATTGAGTGGCCATCTTTATATCGGGAAGTTACTCAAATTCCTCGAAGTAGTTTAGGTAAAGTCTTAAAAAATTCTTTATAAAGAAAGCCATTGCTTTCGCAAGGTCTTGTGGCTAAACAAAGACCATGAGCCAGCGCAAATATTTTTTACCAGCAAGTGTACTTCCTTTCATTTTCTTTTTTTCATTCAAACTGCAAGCCATGCCCATGTGGAATTTTTTTTCTAGGAAAGTGGCATGTGAATCCATTTTTAATGGGAACAATGAAAAAGTTGTCCCCAAAAAACAAGTGGATGATTCTTATAAGAATGCTTTCGTCAAAAAGTTTGATTACTTAAATCCTGAAAATCAGATGGTCTTTGAATATTTCGTAAGACAAGTTGATCGATTTCAGATGTCCTCACATTATCGCTTTAGTTATATTAAGCCTCAAATTTCAGAATTTTCTGAAAAGTTGCAAGCCTTGAGTTCTCCACGAGCTGGATTTGCGGATTTTGCAGATGTGGTCGCACGGTATGTTGCCTTAGTTCGAATGCAATCAGCAATGACCTTGGATGAAATATTGATGCGTAAAAATTTGACGGTGGAAGGGCGTGAAAACTTTTTTCGAAACGCCTACAACAAAAGTTATTTTGAAACTCGATCTTTGCTACAAGAGTTGTTGGAAGAAATGAAGTTAGGTCCAGATCAATATCAACTTACTTTTTTAGTATCTACAGACAATGATGTAAACCATATGAGTTTGCATCGTGGACACTTTGAGTCTGAGACTCGTCGTATTTTAGCTAGGGAAAGTGGGAATCTCATTGTTCATTTGCCTCGTCCTCGGATTGATCAATCAGCTGAAGATGAAAGAAAAGTGGAAGGAATTATTTTTTCAAAAGATATTTTGCATTCCAAGCAAATGATTTTAAGGGATAGGGAAGAATATAAAGATCTGCATTTTCATTTTGTCAAAGACTGGCAAATCCATCGTGAAAAAAATCATAAAAAACTTATTCAGGTCTTAGAATCTCTTGAGTCTCAAGACTTCGTTTTGCAAGAAAACGTCTATACTGTGCTTATGGATGCGCTTTACATGAAAGCCTATACTTTGGATGATTTTGTAGCGATTTTGAGTTTGGATAACAAATCCATCTTGGCTGAGTTTAATTCGGAAGTCGATCTGACCGATGCGATTCAATGGTTGCGTGATCAGCTGATCGGTCAGAACACTTCGAAATAGACGTCGAAAATTATTGTGCCACTCGATAGGGATTATCTGCCACATCGATCATATAAAGTACGGGAGCATAGTTCTTATCGACAACCTCTTGGATCACGCTGGCCCCAGGATAGAATCCACTGTATCCATAATCAGACCCAGGATCTAATTCAAAGGTAAAAGCAAAGATGCCCCTTTGTCCATAAGCCCAGTCTGTTGTATCTCCACTTGCAATATAGAGTTCCGAGGCCTGCTGAGGCGTATATCCATTCCAACTTGCCATGGTTTTTGCCATAGTTTGAAAAACTTTATGGTCCCTTGGGTTTTCAACAGTGCTGTAAGTATGTCCCCATGGATAAAGTATAAGTTTCGAAAAAGTATGGAAGCTCAACAAAGTTTTAATATTCGGGTGGGACTCGATAAAATTTTTCACAGCAATAGTTTCTGGTTCAGAGAAAGGTTGAGGTCCCATGAATGTTTCGCTTTCTGGATTTTTGCTGGATCCTCCTGTTCCCCAAAAGTACGCATAGTTGCGATTGAGGTCGACCCCGTAAGTGCTGGAATTCACTTTGCGACGATTTTTTCTCCAATATTTATATCTGTCATTTTGAATATCGTATTCAAGTCCATCAGGATTTACTGCAGGAAGAAAATAAACAGTCCTTTGATTCAGTAACTGTCGAACGGCTGGAACCCCGGCTTGATAATCTTTCAGTAGCTTGTCAAGAATTCGAAGAGGTGTGTCGACACTCAGGTGTTCACGGGCATGGTGACCTCCCATGAAAAAAGCGGCCGGCAAGGCTTGTTGTGAGGTTTGAATTTGAAGAAGTAAAAGATCACGGCCTTCGATAGATTTGCCAATTGAGTATAATTGGGTGATTGATGGGTAGGTATTGTGAATTTGTTCTAAGGCTTGTCTTACTTCCGTGTAGGTATGAAAGGCCCGGTCTTCGGGGGGGAATTCTTGAGGCGAAAAAGTGAATGTCTGAAATTGCATTCCCGATGCTTGCAGTTGTTTGATTTCAGAAGGTAGCGCAAATCCATAGACATAACTTTCTTCCGTCTTTTCAATTGCAATACCCATGTTTGAAATAAGACTGCGTTGAAACTTATCTTTAGCTTGAATTTTTACCCAGACGTGATTGTTTTTTTCTTGATTCACATAGGTCGAGCCCATCAAAGTCATTATCATCGAACAAAGTAGTAGCCTAAATAGATTTCTCTTCATCATCCTATCCCCCTAGGACCATCATTTCCTTTCCATCAAGCTTTGTAAAGAACGCCGAGCATTTATTCTAAAAAAAATTGGACTGGACTGTGGAAAGCCTTAACTATTCAAGTAAATAAAATTTAATTACAATGGATGGCATGATGAAGAAAACCGAGTCACATCCACATAATTCAAGTACCTGTGATCAGCTTCGGATTGACGAGCAGATGACGGCCACACTGATGGAAAGATCTCCACCATCAAGTTTTCCTCATTTCATTTTAGTCAGTATTCTTGCCATGACAATGGATCGATCTTTTCTGTATGCTAAGGGTTATGGCATCCCTTTGGCTTTGAATATGCTAGGCTTTGCTTTGCGAATCATCTTTTCAAAATTGTATCTAAAACGAAGGCACTATCAAAGCGTCGATCAATTGAAATGGATCAGACGAGCTCATCATGCCTCTGTTCTTTTGCTCGCAATCAATTGGGGTATTTTTGTCTTTGGTGTCATTAAGGAAGTGGGATTAACAAATTATCACACGACAGTAGTGATTATCTATATAACGGGGGTTCTTTCCATGACACCCTATTCCTTAGGAGCCGTTCCCTGGGTGCGTTTCTGGTTTTCAACAATCGTGATCGGTCTTCATATGACGAGTTTTGCTTTGTATTCAGGAATCAGCGAAGGATGGACCTTTTTTGGGGTCGAGTTGATTTTTTACCTATACTTAAAAAAAGCCGGTGATGAATACTATAATGAAGAACGTCGTCGTGTGATGCGTGAACTTGAAAAGGAACAAAGCTTACGGGAACTCCAAGATATCTTTGATACCTTGCCTGGATACTTCTTTTTATTGGATAAAAATTTAATTCTTCGATCAAGTAATAATAATTTTTCAAAATTGGCCAAATCTCATTCTGTGAATGGAGAACTTTCCGAGGGATTAAAACAAAATGTTTTGGTTTCCAAGGCCCTCCATTTTTTAAAGGAAGACTCGACATCACAAACGGAAGAAATGGAAATATTGATCGATGGAAAATTGAGTTGGTATTTAGTTCTATGTAGAAAAATTCATCGACCTTTCGAAGGTGTAATTCTTCTTGCCAGTCCTGTTGATGAATTAAAAGAAGCCAGAAGTGCGCTGGAACAGCAGACCGTGAAGGCTGAACATGCAGCCAGAATGGCCGCCTTAGGCGAAATGGCTGCTGGCATTGCCCATGAAATAAATAATCCACTGGCGATCATTTCTGGGAATATTATTGCCTTAGAAATGTCTGTGGCCCATGAACCGATCCCCAACAGTGTTCTTTTGGAAAAGCTGGAAAGGATCAATCAAACAGTTCAAAGGATTGGACGTATAGTGAAAGGTCTTGTTGCCTTTGGTCGAGATGGAAGTAAGGATCCTTTGGATCCGACAAGACTTAGAAAAATTGTGGATGTGACTTTAGATCTGTGTCAGGAGCGTTTTTTTAGAAATAAAGTCCAATTGATTGTTGATGAAATTCCTGAAGCGATCATTCTGGCAAGGCCAACTCAGATTTCTCAAGTTATTTTGAATTTATTGAATAATGCCTATGACGCTGCGGTGGAATCTCAAGATAAATGGGTGCGAGTGTCTTTTAGCGACGATGAAAATTATCAGTGTATTTGTGTCAGCGATAGCGGAAAAGGTGTCGAGACAAGTGTTCGTGGGAAAATCTTTGATCCATTTTTTACAACAAAAGCGGCAGGAAAAGGGACTGGATTAGGATTAAGTATTTCACGAAGTATTATGGTAGATCATCATGGAGAATTGATTTTAAAAGACAGTCGTCCAACATGCTTTGAACTTAAGTTTCCAAAACCTCATGGGATGAAATCGCCCATGCGATCAGCGTAAGAAATCCATCAGGCTTTTTTGAATCAGTTTTCCAGATGTGGCCAGGGTAGCTTGTAGTGTGCTATCTGTTTTGTTGATATCACTGACAACTTGGAAAGCATCCGCATCCTCTAACTGAGAGGCAGCTTGTTTATTGTCAATGACAGCTTTTTGTAATCCCTCAAGCGTGCTATTTAAAATCATAACCCGAGCTCCGACTTGAGAACGTGCCAGAATAACTTGTGAGATAGCTTGATCCAGTTCATCCATGGATTCTTGGATCGAGTCTTTATCATCTGTTCTTAGTGCAACCTCTAAATCCTTCAGAACTTGAAGGACATTGATTCCGACGACGTCGCTAGTGGAATCTGATTGATAAAAGCGTGATTTGCGCACACGTCCACTTCCTGACGAGGCTGGGCCACGGACTTCAATGTTTGAATTTTCTTCTTGTTCTTTGTTTCGTTCAAGTCGCTGAAATTCATCGTTCTTGTATTGAATCATGTCCTGAGTATTTTCAGGAGTCACAGCCTGTGGTCGGATAATTCCATCATCGCCAAGTCCACGACCTAAAAATACACGATCTCCTGGAATATTCATCGCGACAAAGGCATCTTTTTGGATTTGGATTTTTAAGTCGCCATCGTCTCCTTTGTAATTTCCCTGAATATCAAAGGGGGCGTTTTGAGTTTGAAATCCACCAAACAAATACCTGTCACCCAGTTTTCGATTTCCCACTTGGATGGCTTGATTATAAAGTTGCTCTATTTCGGAGGCTGTGACTTCGCGGGATTGTGAATTAGAGCTTGCATCGTTGGCTTGACTGATTGCTAATTCTTTGGCTCGAACAAGTCCATCTGACAGTTGTCCTAATGATTGATCCGTAAACTCTAAAAAACTTTTCGCGGTATTGATGTTTTTTTGCCATTGCTGGTTTGTGCGATCTTCTGTACGAATACCTAAAAGGCGAGCCGTTGAAAGTGGATCATCTGAGGGTTTATTGATTTTCTTTTGGGTTGCTGCTTGATTTTGTAAATCATGCAGCTCTGTGCGATTTTTCGACACAGAAGAAGAAACCTGATTAAATGCCATTTTATCCGAAACACGCATTTATCTACATCCTCTTTAAGTTCAAAACAGTATCCAGCATTTCATCTGCTGTTTTAATCATTCGCGCTGAAGCATCATAAGCTTTTTGAAATTCAATCATCTTTGTTGTTTCTTCGTCCAAACTGATACCGCTGATGCTTTCACGAATTTTATCCAATTGGGCAACAATGTTTTTTTGAGCTTCTTGTGATTTGATTGCTCTTTGTGCAAGAATACCAACCTGACCAACATTCGAAGAGTAAAAGTCATCGATGGTCGCTTCGCCTTGGGACATAATCGGTTTATATTGCAAACCAGATATAATATTTGCAACGGTATTGTCTCCGGGAGCGTTGGGGTGAACACCTGCACAGATTTTGCTGACGTCATTTAATATATCAAAGCTAACCTTCAAATTTTTAGCAGCATCTTTTGTATCTTGAACGCCTGCAAAAAAGTCTGATCCTTCACGTCCGTTACGATCGAAACCTTCAATATGAGCCTCATTGACTTTATCAGCAAGAGTGAATGCCATTTCATTCATGTTGTCTAAAAGGCCCTCTATCACTTCATCTCGAATGGAAAGAGATCCTCCGATTTGACCACCTTTCATTTGTTTCGTGACATCAGTTTGGATGGTATTTTCAGAATTAGAATAAAAAATATTGTATTTATCTTGGTCTGGCAACTTAAGAGCTTTTAATTCCATAGAGGATAATCCAGAGACAAGAATAGCATTTTGCCCAGCTGTGATTGCAACTAAACCATCTTTACTTTCAGCGACACTGATATTGATTTTTTCATTTAGTTTTTTTAAAAGCAAATCTCTGCGATCACGCTCATCATTGGCAGGTACCCCTTGCATTTCAATGGCCTGAATTTTTTCATTCAAGCTGGCAATTTCCTTTGTAAATTGATTAATTTGTTCGACATGGGCTTTGACTTGAGTATTGATATCCCCCTGGATTCCAGTCAATTGGTCATGCACACGATGAAAATCTGTGACCATTGCTTCCGCAGTTTCTCGCACCATGGTTCTTGATGTTAATGACTCTGGATTGTTCGATAGTTCGCGAAAAGAATTAAAAAAATCTGTGACGTATTGGTTAATTCCTTTTGTGTTTTGCTCATTAAAGACTTGTTCGACGCGACTAAGTCCATCTGCTCGTGAGTCAATGAATCCTTGGGTCATTCCTTCACGTTGAATTTGTTTATCAATGTGTGGATTTGTGATTCGAGTCACTTGGGCAGCTCTGGCGCCAGTCCCAATTCGTAAGTTACCCTGGCCGACAGATGGGTTTGTCATTTGTTCAACACGTTGTCGGCTTGCACCTTCGACGTTTTTATTTGCGATATTATGGGCAACAGTCTGCAAAGAGGTCTGAGCATTTTTCAGAGCCCCTGCACTTGTTCCCATCATCGCCGATACTTTTGACATCCTGTCGTCCTTCTTTAAACCATCTTCGAATTAAGCTTCACGTGAAACTAAATTTCCAGCTTGATCTGGAGATTTTGTCAGAGTCCCCTTTTTCACATAAGTTTTCTTGCCAGCAAGAGTACTTTTTAGTTCCTCCAAAGCTCCGCCGACGGTTTTCAGTGCTGATTGAGCATACTGCTCATTTTCTTTGTTTAATTCTTGAAGTCTTCTCATGATCATATCCAAAGTCGCATGAATACTTCTTAAGCGATCTCCAGATTCCATTGGCAGTTTTGATGCAATATCTAATAATCTTGGCTGTTGAATGTCTGCACCGATTTGGGTAGCTAATTCTCGAGCAATTCTTTCTCTGGAAGTATCAAGATGTTTTAATTTGTGAACTAGAATTTCTTTGGATTGATTGCACTCAATTAATCCATCGATATCTGCTTGCAATAAAAGATCTTTTTCTTTTCGAACCAAATCTAAGACAGTGCGATAATTTTTTGTAATCTCTTCTAAATTGTGAACAAGTTTTTGAAAAATCCCATGGTACGCAATACTTGCACTCATTCTTTCCCTCCTGGAAAGTGTGGGTACGTTCAGGTGAAAACGATTATTCTGCAGTCATCAGGTGTTCATCGACCAAGCGATCTGCGACAGCTTTGGCGTCAACTTTGTATTTTCCATCGTCGATGAGTTTTTGAAATTTTGCGACTTTTGCTTCATCAACATCAGGTGTGCTCATCGCAATCTCTCTTGATTTTTTAATATCTTGAGCTCGTGATGAAAGTTGAACTTTGGCAGAAGGGTCTGATCCTACAGATTCAGAAACTTTGGAAGGTCCGCCACCTAAATCTGCTTTGGAAGTTTTTTCAGATCCCTGACTTTTTTCAGCTTTGCCAGAGTCTGTGATATTTAAGTTACGACCGACTTTATTGTGAGTGATCTTCATGGGT
>CAZFSX010000068.1:0-10682 GCA_964522115.1 uncultured Pseudobdellovibrionaceae bacterium
GCAGTCCTCAAGCCCGCATCCTATCCTCATATTTGGAATCTGGATAAAAACGCATTGCAGGATTTAGTTGTCGAAATTAAAAAAGATTCTGATATTGATTGGATTGAGTTTAAAGATAAAGACAATCAGTTGATGTCTGCAGAAGAAAAAAATAAACCCACAGATTCTTACGAGATTGTGAACGCCGATGTCACGGACAAGAAAAATCAAGTGATCGGAAAATTCAGCTTAGCTTATAATGATAAGGCAGTCACAGCCAATGTCAAAAAGTCATTACGTGGGATTTTAGGTGCTATTGTCATCTGTCTGACATTTTTTAGTTTTGCAATGTACTTCATTTTATCCAACTTAACTCATCACTTTATCTCTTTGGTAACTCGTTTAAAAAACTCTGTGAATGGTACTTCCAAAACAAGTATGGATGTAAGAGGGGCTTCGCAGAGGGTCTCTTCCGCGACGACACAGCAGGCTTCGGCAATTCAAGAAACAGTGGCAACATTAAATGAAATTTCAGCCATGGTTTCAAGAAGTGTCGAAAACACTCAAAACTCAACGGCCAAGGCCGAGCGCAGTCATGAAATTGCGGGTGAAGGATTGCTGGCGATTCGCGGTATGATTGAAGCTATGGATGATATTGATAAATCCAATGAAGATATTATGAAAACATTGAACGACAGCAATGAAAAAATTGCGGGAATTGTTCAAATGATCACAGAGATATCCTCGAAGACAAATGTCATTAATGACATCGTATTTCAAACAAAACTTTTGTCTTTCAATGCTTCCGTTGAAGCGGCTCGAGCAGGGGAGCATGGAAAAGGATTTGCGGTCGTTGCTGAAGAGGTAGGAAGTTTGGCTCAGATGAGTGGTAATGCGGCTCGAGAAATTGATAACTTACTGAAAGACAGTATTCAAAAAGTTCAGGTGATTGTTGAAGAATCTCGTCGAAGCGTGACCCATCAGATGGAGTCAGGGAAAGCGAAAGTTGAAAAAGGAATGCAGATTGCCCAGCGCTGTAGTCAGGCCTTGGATGAGGTGACAACCAATGTGGGAGAAGTGAAATCTTTAATGACAGATATTGCAGCTGCATCGAAAGAACAGGCTGATGGCGTGAATAATATCACGATTGCAATGACCGAGTTAGATAAATCAACACAGGCTAATGCCAATACGGCGGTCGAGACCCTTGGTTTTTCAGGAACACTGGAAAAACAAGCTCATTCGATGAGTCAGGTTGTCGAAGAGTTGGAACATAGAGTTTTTGGACAACATGGGATCGATGTGAAGAAGGTTCTGAAAGAAGAGAAGTCGGAGAAGTCTTCTAAGGCAGGACTCAAGTCTGGATTGAGTGCGAAGAAAGATCTTTCTGTGAAAACAGCTGCGAAAAAAGCTTCCAAAGAATCAGCGAAGGTAATTCCTTTGAAAAAAGATTTATCCCCTGCTGCAAGTCCAGTTTCCAGTTCATCATTTGAACCGTCGGCACAGGTGATGGCGTCGGGGCATGATGTGGAAGTTCCGTCAGCAAGTGATTCTAGGTTTGAAGATATTTAACCAAATCAGAAATTGATAAGAAACTGTTTCAAAATGGCTCAAGTTTTTTTGGGCCTAACCGATAAGTCCTTTGAAAATTCCGAAATGGATTTTGGAAGGAGAAAAACATGTTTATCCAAGGTGATTTGCAAGCTATATTTGACGCCCTTTTTGCAGTTGGAGCCGTGGATCCAGTGATCAAAGAAAACTGGCAGTTGATTGAAAAAGACATGGTTGATAATCAAGGAATTGTTCAATCAGTGATTCAAATTGTGAATACCTGTCACGGAGATCGATCCAAACTTATTCAGACTTTATCTTTATTAGATCAGCGTCGTCGTAATTTTATCGCGTTGGAGGTGGCTCGTGAATTCGCCGAGTTTCAAGACCGCAAGATTCTTCACTAAGCTTTTTCTATTTCTTTTTTGTTCCTTTGTTCATATCGAGGTGAAAGCTTTAGATGTCGATTTCTCTCGTCGAACCAAAGAAATAAAAACTTCATTTCGAGGTCCTGCCAATGTTGGTGAAAGTTCAGAATCTTCAGGGCAGGTGTCTTCGACTGAATCCTTTTTTCAGAGCGTTGATCCTTCTCAGGATATTGTTTTGGTTTTGACTGAAAATGGATTTGTACCATCAAAAATATCAGTTCGAAAAAATCAACGTTACAATTTGCATATAGTGAATTTGAATTCTCAGCAAAAGAATGCCAGTTTTATTTTGGATGCATTTTCCGAACATCATGGAATTTATTTTGCGAACTTAATCAAAATTGAGATACGCCCGAAAGTCGAAGGGCCCTTTTCGTTTGAATCTCCCGAGGTTGGGAAAAAAGGACTTTTAATCGTTCTTCCAGAGTCACTTGGTGCTGGAGGTAAGGGTGAGTGATTCCAATTCTTCAGGTGGAGGAGGCATTTTTAAAGAAGCGATTCGGAATTATTTAGCTCCGATCGCTGCCTTTTTGGATGATGATGCTATTTCTGAAGTTTTGATTAATGGTCCTGATGAAATTTTTGTTGAGGTTAAAGGAAAATTAGAGCGTCGGCCTGCTCAGTTTAATAGTGAAGATAGTTTAAGAGCCGCAGTGAATGCCATAGCTCAGTTTGTTGGTCGACGCATCAATGAACATGAACCGCGTTTGGATGCGCGTTTGCCCGAGGGATTTCGTATTGCTGCGGTCATTCCCCCCTGCTCTCGCAAGGGAACAGTGGTCAGTATTCGTAAGTTTACAAAATCAAAAATGACCTTTCAGGATTATATTCGTCTTGGAGCAATCACCGTTGAGGGAGCTCAATTTTTAGATCTTTGTATGTTCTTAGGGAAAAATATTTTGGTCAGTGGTGGAACAGGTTCAGGGAAAACGACGTTGTTAGGGCTTTTGTGTTCTCGTATTCCTCCGGGGCAAAGAATTATCGTTATCGAAGACAGTTCAGAGCTAACAATTGAATATGAACATGTTGTGCCATTTGAAACAAAGCAGGCGGATGTTCAAGGAAAGGGCGAAGTGACGATCCGAGATCTTTTGAAGAGCTCCTTGCGTCTTCGGCCTGATCGCATCATTGTCGGAGAGGTGAGATCGTCTGAAGCCTTAGAGTTAATCAATGCTATGAATACTGGTCATAAAGGATGCATGGGAACTGTGCATGCAAACTCTCCCCAGGATGCCATTGTGCGTTTAGAAGCTCTTGCTGCCGGCGGAGATAATAAACTTAGTGAAAAATCTTTGCGTCATCAGGTGTCTTCCGCCATTGATGTGATTCTTCAAATTTCTCGCTATGCAGACGGATCAAGACGTATAGCATCAATTGCAGAGGTCCAAGGGATGGATGAGCAAGGAAATTACCGGGTTGTTCCCATCTTTGAAATGTCGCGCATGCTTCGACGTAAAGATGGAAAGTTGGATGGGCAATTGCTTTTGACAGGCCAGGCTCCCAGTTTTGCAGCAGAAATCTATGACAATATCCCTAACTTTCCTGCTGATTTCTTCAGCAAAAAAACTTAGCATTTTCCAGCCATTTTCAGGAATCTTAACTGAATGCGATACTTTTTTTTCTCGATTTGCCGGGGGAATTGGGCTACTTAAAAAATGTGTTATTAAGTTGTAAATTAACTCATACTATTTTTTCCTATCTTGAAGAACAAGGTCAGGACCTGACTGTTTTGTATGATCAGGTTCCCTTGGCCAGTGAATTTCTTCGGGATCCTTCCTATTGGATTGAGGCGAATCAGGTTGAAAGTTTTCTTTCCTCACTTTTGCGACAAGCGAATTTGAATGAGGAAAATCTTTTACAAAAGATGGCACACTCGATGGTTGAAACTCGCAGTCTTGGTGTTTTAGATAGTGTTCTTCGTATGATGCCTCGACCGATGGAAATTTTTAATCATCCACAAAGATTCTTATCTTATTTTATTTCTCCAGAACCACCCATTGAAAATATTCGTCGCAGTGAAAGACAAATTGCGATGGATTTGCCTTTATCTGAAGATCAGTATCCTCTTTCCACGTCTTTTTTGAAATTTTGTTTTGAGGCCTTGCCTTTATTTGTTGGGCAACCCTTGGCTCATGTTCGTTGGGAGGGGATTCATTTGCAGATTTCGTGGGGACACGAACAGCCTTCTTTTTTGACCGAGCAAGACTTGGGTCATTCGATCAGTCCTGATTTGCTACAGTCGGTGGTGGAGTCCTTACAAAAGCACCAGCGTGAATTGGAAGATAAAAATGGGGAGCTTCAAGAAAAAAACAATCAGCTTCTGAAGGCTCATCAGAATTTGGAAAAAACATTCCAACAATCATTGGGGGGGCAGATTGCTCTGACTCCCGAACTGGATGAAGTGACACTGTCCCAGGTGCGCCAAAATATTGCCCGTTTGAATGATTATATGGTTCGAGCGCAGCAGCTGGTTACGATGATCGCCTCGGCAGAAAAAACAAACCCAGCAGTCAAAGCAGCGATGCACAGAATGGATTGGGATCACATCCGCAGCCAGTTTCCTGTGGTTGTTAAAGAAACTCAGGGACTCATCGATGATATGCAACGAAAGGAAATAGGTCATGTCTAGAATTGTAGATATTATTGCTCGTGAAATTTTGGATAGTCGTGGAAATCCAACAGTTGAGGTGGAAGTTTTTGCGGAAGATGGAAGTTTTGGTCGTGCGGCAGTTCCTTCAGGGGCCTCAACAGGAGCTCATGAAGCTTGTGAATTGCGTGATGGAGATATGGCACGTTATCAAGGAAAAGGTGTTTTGAAGGCATGCGAAAATGTCATGAATGTGATCGCCGAGGAATTGGTGGGTCAAGATGTGACAGAGCAAAGAGATATCGATGAGTTGCTTTTGGATTTAGATGCCACTGAAAACAAATCCAAGTTAGGGGCCAATGCCATTTTGGGAGTTTCCTTGGCTGTCGCAAAAACAGCAGCGGAAAGCGTGGGACTTCCATTGTATCGTTACGTGGGTGGAACTCAGGCGCATCGTTTGCCCGTGCCACTGATGAATGTTTTGAATGGTGGAGCGCATGCGAACAATGGCTTGGACGTTCAAGAGTTTATGATTGTTCCGATGGTGAATGGACAGTTTTCAGAATCATTGAGAGCCGGCAGCGAAATTTTCCAACATTTGAAAAAGATTTTATCTCAAAAAGGTTTGTCCACAGCCGTTGGAGACGAAGGTGGATTTGCTCCTGTTTTAAAAAACAATGAAGAGGCGTTGCAGTTATTGATGATGGCGATTGAAAAAGCGGGTTATCGTGCAGGTCATGATATCTTTTTAGCGATGGATGTTGCGGCCACGGAATTGTATAAAGACGATATGTACACTTGGGAAACAAAAAAACTTTCAGCAGATCAACTTTTGGAAGTTTATTCTGGATGGCAAAAAAAATATCCACTGATCAGCATCGAAGATGGTTTTTCTGAAGATGATTGGTCGGGTTGGAAAAAAGCGACACAGGCTCTTGGTGCACAACTTCAATTGGTTGGAGATGATTTGTTTGTGACCAATCCAGAGCGTTTAGCTCGTGGTTTACGAGAGGGAGTTGCGAATTCCTTGCTTGTGAAAGTTAATCAGATTGGAACTTTAACTGAAACCATGGATGCTGTCAGTTTAGCTCAAACATCTGGCTATTCCACAGTGATGAGTCATCGCAGTGGTGAAACAGAAGATGTGATGATTGCAGATTTGAGTGTGGCATTAAATTGTCATCAAATTAAAACGGGCAGCCTTTGCCGCGCAGAAAGAACTGCAAAATATAACCAACTTCTAAGAATTGAACAAGATCTTGGCCCAACTGGGCTGTATTGGGGTCGAGGTGCCTTTTTAGGCCGAGTGCATTAAAAATTGTCTTTGGTTCAGTTTTCCATTTTTGCTTATTGAAATCTTAGCAATTCTTCGAGTCCTTGGGTAACCTGGGACTCTATGGATAAGATTTTTCAAAAAATGAACCATCTTCTTTTTTCTCCTGGAAGAGTTTTTGCTTTCTGTTGTGCATTTGTTTTCGTCAATTTAGTTTTTACTGGCGGTTTGTGGCGTTTGTACGGATTGCACCGTGATCGTCGCGTGATGGATCAACAAACACAGAAGTTATTGATTGAGAAGAAGGAACTTCTTCAAAATATTCAATTTGCTAAAGATCCTATTTTTATCGAGCGTCAAGCCAAGGAACATTTTGATATGGGCGATGAACATGACTTGGTGTTCGCCTTTTCTGACGACAAGGATTGACTTTGTCTGTGAATCTAAGCACGATCTTTGTCTAGGTGCTTATGGAATGGAACCCATCCCGTCTTCATCATTTAAGGTTGCGTTTAGGTTGGAGTCAATCGGATCTGGCGCGCCGTCTTGAGTGCTCCTCACAGGAGCTTGCGCTCTTTGAAGAGGGTCAAGGGATTCTGGCGCCTGGTCTTCTTCAAAAATTGGACTTTATTGAAAATCAGGCCAGAGTAGCTAACGAAGATCTTTTCTTCGAATCTCTTGCCGATTTGTATTTCGAAGAGAGTTCCGAAGAGCAGATTGATCACCGCAGTCTTTTGCAGAATCAAAAAGAGAATGAATAAACAAATTTATTTGGTGGACGTAAGTTCCCTGTTTTTTCGAGCATTCTATGCTGTTCGTCCATTGACATCGCCTCAAGGTGTTCCCGTGAATGCCGTCTATGGTTTTTTGTCGATGATTTTAAAATTGATCAAAGAAAAGAAGCCTCAGTATTTGGTTTTTTGTTATGACCGGAAGGAGCCATCTTTTCGTAAAGATATATTTCCAGATTACAAAGCCAATCGCAGTGAAACTCCTCAAGATTTGATTCCTCAGATTCCTTATATGAAAAAGCTGGCAGAAGTTTTAGGAATACCATCCTTGGAAAAGGAAGGCTTCGAAGCCGATGATCTGATTGGGACTTTGACAAGAACGGCTCGTCAGCAGGGTTTTGAAGTTTTTATTGTTAGCGGAGATAAGGATTTTGGACAGGTGATTGCTCCCCATGTTTGGCTGGTAGATACGATGAAAGATGTGCAGATGGGGCCTGCAGAAGTGATCGAAAAGTGGGGTGTATCTCCTGAACAGTTCATTGATTATTTGGCTATCGTTGGGGATACCTCAGACAATGTTCCGGGTATTCGTGGAATTGGCCCGAAAGGGGCTGTTCAGTTGTTGAAGCAATTTGGGACCTTGGAAAATATTTATCAGCAAATTGATCAAGTCAACAGCGCAAGTCTTCGAAAAAAATTAGAAGAAGGCAAAGATCAGGTTTTTATTTCTAAAAAGCTTGTTACGATCGTTCAAGATGTTCCTGTTTCTGAACAAATGCAGGATTACCAGCGAACTGATTTTCATCATGATGAATTACGAGCTTTGTTGCATGAATTGAATTTTAAAAATTTTGAAAAAACAATTTTTGGGGAAGTCTCGCCCGCGACAGTTGTTAAGGTAGAATCTTCACAGGTCAGCAACACCTCACCCATGATTTTTCAACCTGCTTTGGGGGAATCAAAGATTGTAGATCTGCATTGTCAGACATTAGAGATTTCACAATTATCCGAAAAAGTACAACCTCATTCTGTGTGGTGGTATTTGCCATTTGATCGAGGTCTTTTGTTAGCCAATGATAAAACCGTGTATCTACTTCAGGGGCAGATCGAACAGTTGGAACCTATTTTTCAAGGTAAGAATGTTCAATGGAAATCTCATGATTTAAAAAAAGCGTGGCAAACCTTGGATCTTTCCAATCAAAAAGCGAAGTGGGATTCCATGTTGGCTGCCTATGTATTGGATCCTGGAACAGAACTTCATATTGAAAATTTATTTCACAAATATTTGGGACAAACATTGTCTCAATTCCCAGAGCCGGAAGAAATTTATCAATGGATGTTGGATTTAGAAAAGGTCTTAACAGAAGAACTGAAGAAAAAGCAGTTGTTCGATGTTCTGGAAAAAATTGATTTGCCCTTGGTTGCAATCTTACAGCAGATGGAAAAAGTTGGTGTTAAAATCGATCGCCGTGCTTTGGAAATTCAAAGCAAAGATTTGGTACAAGAGATTTCGTCTTTGGAAAAGGAAATTTGGTCTGTTGCTGGTCAAGTTTTCAATATTGCAAGCCCCAAACAGTTGGCACAGATTTTATTTGAAAAAATGAAATTGCCAGTTCAGAAGAAAACGAAGACGGGATATTCCACGGACAATGAAGTTTTAGAAAAACTCAAAGATCAAAGTCCACTTCCTGATTTGGTTCTGAAATACCGAGAATTTGCAAAACTGAAATCAACCTATGTGGATGCATTGCCTTTGTTAGCTGATGGGAAGGACCGAGTGCATTCTCATTTTAATCAGGCATTAACAACCACGGGTCGGCTTTCAAGTTCTGATCCAAACTTGCAAAATATCCCAATTCGTACAGAGCGTGGATCATTAGTCAGAAAGGCTTTTATTGCGGAAGAGGGAAATGCTTTATTGTCTCTTGATTACAGTCAGATTGAATTAAGAATTTTAGCCCATGTGTCTGAGGATCCAGGTTTGATACGTGCTTTTGCGGATGATTTGGATATCCATACAGCGACGGCAAGCGAGGTTTTTGGAATCGATCTAAAGGCAGTGACTTCCGATCAGCGACGAACGGCAAAGGCTATTAATTTTGGAATTGCTTATGGGCAAGGGGCTTTTGGACTTTCTGAAAATCTTGGAATTTCCAGATCCGAGGCTTCAGAAATCATTCGTCGTTATTTTACGAAATTTCCTCAAGTTCAGAATTACATTGAGAGTACAATTCGCTTTGCTTATGAGCATGGTTATGTTCAGACGTTATTCGGTCGTCGTCGTTATTTGCATGAACTGCAATCGAAAAATGCAGCAATCAAAAAGTTTGGAGAGCGCGCTGCCATCAATGCTCCGATGCAGGGAACGGCCAGTGATCTTGTAAAAAAAGCAATGATCAACATTGCGGAGTTTTCCAGTTTGCAAATGATTCTTCAAGTGCATGATGAATTGATTTTTGAAGGTCCAGAATCTCAATTGAAAGAAGAGGCATCAAAAATTCAAAAAATGATGGAATCTGTGGTTCAGTGGAAAGTTCCATTGAAAGTGCACTGGGGAATTGGGCCCAATTGGGACCAATGTCATTCGTAGAGGGGATTCATTCGGAAAAGTTTATTGAACTTCCCAGGCGTTCACTTTGCCGCCTTCGAAGTAAACAACTTTTCCTTCTTTTTTATATCCATCAACAGAACTAATGAACTTACTGTAAGTCCATTTTTCATTTTTGAAGGCAGGGTTTCCTGCGACTTCCACTTTTTCGGGATCTCCCCAAGCTCGACGAACAAAGTCTTGGGGCATTCCCATCGCGATATCTTGTGCTTCGATGATAGGTTGATATTTTTTAAGTAATGTGGCTGAACGAGAAAATAGTTTTTTTTCTGTGATCCATTTTTGCTTGGCTGAATAGTTTGGTTTTTCTAAGTATTCGATACGCTCTTGTTCATTTTCAAACCAAGGAAGTGCTTTGCTGTATTGTTCGATTTCTTGTCGGGTATTCAGCTTATCCTCTAATTTTTGAAGATAATCTCGATCTGTGATTTCTTCAGAGGAAATACGAGGACGTCGTTGTGATCCAGAATTATTGGAAGAAGGTCTTTCTTGAGAGGACGCGTATCCACTTTCTGAAGATCTTTCCGTTGGGATCAGACCGCAGCCAAGAACATAAAACATGGTACAAAGTAGGAGTGTAGTTTTCATAGATTCATTTTAAAAAGACACCGTTGGAATAGCAACAGTTCCCTCTTGCCTGCAGGACCAAAGCTCAATAGACTTGAAGAAGACGGGACAAAAGAAGGGGACTCATGTGGCTGAGCAACCAAAGCCTGATAGTGCGGGAAATGACGATTTAACGAATTTAATGTCGAAAGAACCTTCGCACCCATTGGATCCAACCAAAGAATTATCGTCCGAAGATATGGATCATTTGATTCAGGAGCAGGATCCAGAATTTGCAGAATCTTTGAAGTCCATTGCTGAAGATAAAAATCTGACCATGCTTCAAGAGGATGAAAATAAAAACAAATTTATCCAAGAAATTGAAAATTGGAAATATTCTGAAGGGGTTCGATCCAAGATCGCGCGTTTTGCTCCATTTATTCCTGTGATTGTATTAATATTAAAAATTACCATTTTCCGATGTGTCTACTGGGCGGGGTGGACTCTTTCAAAGCTAGCTTCGGCTGTACATGTTCTTGTGGTGGAAGGAAAAAAGGGAGCCCTTCATCTGTTGAAGTTTTTGGCTGCTTGGATTCTTGGAAATTTGAAAGCTTTTCAGAAAGCCTTTGCTTCATTAAGCTTGATACGTAAGTTGATTTTTATATTTTTTTTAGTGATCTGTGGTTTATTAGTTGTCTTGGTGCGAATGTATTTGAAGGGTGGTTTCTTACCTTCAAAAACAGAATTATTTTTGAATGATTTGTCAAAAGTATCAACTCAAGTTTATAGCTATGATTCCAGCCATGATTTAGAGCCTTTTTATGAAAATCTGCGAGTAGCTCAGAATTTATTTTTAATTCCCAAATTGCTTGTCAATATTAAGCCTTCCTCCAAATCTGGTAAAAATCCGATGGCGGCTTTTGAGTTTTTTCTACAGGGAGTTTCTCCGGAAGTGGTTGTCGAGTTGAAGGATCGCGAG
>CAZFSX010000069.1:0-10659 GCA_964522115.1 uncultured Pseudobdellovibrionaceae bacterium
ATCAGGAGGAATTTATGACAAAACCGAAAGTGAAGATTTTATTTTTCGCCGAAGCCGTCACTCTGGCTCACATCATCCGTCCCTATTCTCTAGCGGAATCTCTTCCTGGTCATGATTTCGAAGTGGTCTTTGCCAGCGCGCAATTTCCTTCTATTTTAAATAGTCATAAATCCAACTTTTGCCTGAGGACTTTAAAAACAAGTATTTCAGGTCAAGAATTTGCCCAATGTTTAGAAAATGGAAATTTACCCTTCAATGAAGAACGTCTTCATCAACAAGTTCAAGAAGATATTCAATTGATTTCTGAAGAAAAACCAGATTTGGTTGTCGGAGACTTTCGTCTCTCTCTGAGTCTCAGCACAAAAGTTTGCCAAGTTCCTTATATCAACATCACAAATCTTTGCTGGAGTCCTTATGCGATTCAAAAAACAGTTGTTCCAGATATCCAATTGAAACGCCAACTTGGACCACTGCTATCTCCTTTTATATTCGAAATTGCAAAACAAAGAGCCTACAAGAAATTAGTTCAACCATTTCTGAAGATGGCATCATTTTATAAGATAAAACTTACTGCAAAATCAATTTTGGATATTTACTCAGATGGTGATCGTCTCTTTTTGACAGACGTTGAAAATATCGTTGCATTAAAACAATTGCCATCCAATTACGTCATTGCTGGCCCTGTACTTTATCGACCGCAAGGACTTGAAAAAACAGCAATTCAAACTCAGTCCAGCAAGCTTCCACGCATTTGCTTGCAACTGGGATCTTCTGGTCCAGAAAATTTACTGGAAGGAATAGTTCAAAAACTTTCCAAGCTTCCAGTTCAATTGATAGTCTCCACGGCTGGCAAAGAATGGATGCAACCAATCCCCAGCAACGTGGAAATTCATAAGTTCATTGATATTTCAGATGTCGCGAAAAAGGTTGATCTTGTCATTTGCAGTGGTGGCAGTGCCACAGCCTATCCTTGTCTAGCAGAAGGAACACCTGTCTTAACAATTCCAAGCAATTTAGACCAATTTCAATTTTCTCAAGCCTTAGTGGAAAAGAATGTTGCCATACAGTTACGCCCTGAAAACGTCCTGAAAGGAACAAACCTGATCGACTCAGTTGAACTCTTACTGAAATCAAATGAAATGAAGGAGAACGCAATGAAATTCAAAAATGAAATTTCTAAATACAATATTTCCAAAACATTTCAAGAAATGATTCAATCCTTCTTCAAAGAAAAAACGGCAAACAAATCAGTGACGAACAACCAAAACACAGAACCAGAAGTCCTGATCACTGGATCCCACGGTTTTGTAGGTCAACATATCTATCGACAATTTCCAAATGCAAAAATTTTAGACCGTCAAAAATATGATTTTTCAGATTATAGGAATTTGAAAGAACTTGTAGAAAATGTGGATGTGATTATCCACCTTGCCGCTGTCAATGCTGGAACTTCTTACAATCCTTCCATTAGCGAACTGGTTCATGGAAATCTTTTTATGACTTCGCAGCTACTCAAAGCGATTCAGACTTACAGTAAAAAAAGACCAAAATTTATTTTCCTTTCATCCATTCATGTCTACGATAAAAATCAATTGATCTTTCATGAAGATTCAAACCCGAATCCCAACTCTTCCTACGGTTCGATGAAATATGCCCAGGAATTGTTAATTCAACAGGCGGCTGAGCAAAAAACAATTCAAGCAGTCATTTTTCGCGCAGGTCATATTTATGGTCCAGGAAGTAAACCATTTTACAATTCAGCAATTGCTACCATCTGCCATAAAGCTGTTCATGGAGAAAGCATCGACCTTTATGGACAAGGGCTTGTTCAATTTGATTTGACTTATGTGGACGATGTTGTCGAATACATTCGACGAGCAATCAATTGTGAATTATCAACCTCTTGCGCTATTTTGAATCTGGCTTCAGGCTTTCCCTTTCAACTGAATGAGGTTGTGAGCGAAATAGAAAAAATCTTAGGAAAAAAATTATTACGGAACCTGGTCAATACACCTGTGACGAACAACCATATTTCTACTGAAAAACTTCACTCAACCTTGGGCAACTTTGAACGAACTTCTCTTTCTTTAGGATTGTTACGACAACTGCTAGAGATGGAAAAATTCTGGAAAGACGATAGACCAATGGCTGTCATGCAAGAGACAATTTCATTAACAAAAGCTTCATAATTTACCCCAGAAAAAGGGTCCAGTTTCACGTGACTGGACTTCTGAAATGACTGGCTTTTTACGATAAAAAAATCGTAAGGAGCCTCAGTTTGAAAAACAAGCTTTCTGATAAATTTATTACCAACCTGCTAGATCATCTGCCTCAACTGATTTCTTATGTTGATAAGAATTTATGCTACGTTTATGTCAATGAAACTTATGAATCCTGGATGCGTTTATCAAAAAATGAAATCATTGGAAAAAGTATTCAAGAAATTTTGACCACTCAGTCTCTACACATGACGATGCCCTATGTCACTCAAGTTCTTTTAGGTAAGGAAGTCAGTTTTGAAACATATCTTAGCTACAAGGATGGTCAAACACGCTATGTGCAAGCAAATCTCAAACCTATCTTTGATGACAACTCTGAAAATTCCAAAGAAGTTCTTGGATTTCTGACTGTGATTCAAGATTTGTCTCATGCCAAGGCAATGGAAGCGCAGTATCGTCAACTTTTTCACAACGTTCCCATTGGGCTTGCTCAAAGTGATTCTGAACTTCATATCCTTCAAACCAATCAAGCCTTTCAAAATTGGATTGGATATTCAGCTGAAGAGCTTCAATCCATGACGATCCCCAAAATTACACACCCCGAAGACCTTGAAAAAACAAAAGTACATATTGAAAATATTCAAAAACAGAATTCAAAAGTTCAAAAATATGAAAAGCGGTTTATTCATAAAACTGGGAAAGAACTTTGGGGGCGTGTTTCAAGTCGTCAATTCCCCTCGGAAAACCCTTCAGAAGGGGCCTTTGCCTTTTCTGTGATTGAAGATATTTGCGACATCAAAATGATTCAGGACCAATACGAACAACAAAAAAAACTTTCCGATGTTCACTTTGAAGCCCTGAATGCCTTTGCTATTGTGGCAACGACAGATCTTCGTGGCAATATTACCTATGCCAATGACAAATTTTGTCAAATTTCGGGTTATTCAGAAAGCGAACTGATAGGAAAAAATCACCGCATTTTAAATTCTGGTTTTCACCCCAAAGAATTTTTTGAAGAAATGTGGAAGACGATATTAGCTGGGCAAGTTTGGCGTGGAGAAGTCTGCAATCGAAATAAGCTGGGGGGATTGTATTGGGTGGATGCAGCCATTGTTCCATTGAAAAACATCAAAAATGAAATTTATCAATTTATCGTGATAAGGTATGAAATTACAGCTCGGAAACAAATGGAACGCGTCTTTCAAAACAACTTGCAATGGCAAACCGCCATTTTAAATGGTTCGGACTTTTCCATCATTGCCACCGATCTTGATGGAATCATCACTACTTTCAATCGATCTGCGGAACACATGCTTGGCTATTCCAGTAAGGAAATGGTTGGCAAAGTTAGTCCTGCAATTTTCCATGACTTACAAGAGGTCATCCAAAAAGCAGCTGAACTATCTAAAGAACTCAAACGCCCCATTGAACCAGGTTTTGACGTCTTCATTCAAAAAACAAATAACCACGGAACTAATATAAATGAATGGACCTATATTCGAAAAGATGGAAGTCGATTTCCTGTTAGACTGTGTCTAACTCCCATCTATGATGAAATGAATCAACCTATTGGATATTTAGGAATAGCCGAAGATCTAACCCAGCAAAAAAAACTATTGGCCACCATCGAAGCTCAACGCTTACAAATGATCTCCTCTGCAAAAATGTCCACTTTGGGTGAAATGGCAGGTGGCGTCGCGCATGAAATCAACAATCCCCTTGCCGTCATCAAAGGAAAGGCTGAACAAATTTTAAAAAGAATGTCTTCCGGAAACCTTGATCCTATTAAACTCAAAACAGACATTCAAAAAATCGAAGAAACAAGCTTACGTATTACAAAAATTATACAAGGCCTGCGTTCTTTTTCTCGCCAAGCGGATGATGATCCAATGACTTTAACATCAATCAATAAAATCATCGAAGAAACGACCGAATTGTGCATAGAAAAACTGAAAAATCATGGAATTCAATTGATTGTTAACATCCCTGAAAATATTTCTATCGAATGTCGAACAGCTCAAATTTCACAGGTCCTGATGAACTTATTAAATAATTCCTTTGATGCCATCGAACACTTGGATTCAAAATGGATACGCATTGACACTACCATTGAAAATCAGACCGCATTACTTTCCGTCACTGATAGCGGATCTGGAATTCCAAAACATGTTCAGGAAAAAATCATGCAGCCTTTTTTCACGACGAAAGAAGTCGGAAAAGGAACGGGGCTTGGATTAAGTATTTCACAAGGAATTGCATCGTCGCACGGTGGCCAACTTGAGTATGATCCAACATCAGACCATACAAAATTCACCTTGAAACTTCCTTTAAAACAAGCTCAGAAGATTATTTTTAAAAAATCATCTTAGTGTTTTAACTAAAACCTTCCGTCGCAAGCTGGCATCAATCACTTTGGCAGGAGTATGATGACTGTCTAAGTAATCGATCACTTGTTGAACTCGGGCCGCCTTCAATGGAAATTGATCAAAGCCCATTTTCACCATCACTCCAGATTGATGAATCAGCTTGTATCCTTCTTTTTGATTCCACTGGATTTCGCTGAATTGATCTGTCGTCAAGGAACCTTTGTCTGGCAGTGCCTTCAACATCTGCATCGTATTCGTTCTTACTTCAGGTTTTTCAAACTCGGCCCCCACCCAATGAATCGCATCAGGGACATTGGACCAATCCAAAGTCGAAATGATCTGACCATTCGACAAGACAATACGCGCTTGCTTTTGATGGTGCCAAACTCCTATTACCTGGAAAGCTTGTATCTGAATTTGAAGTGTTTGGGGCCATACACGTTGAACATGAAAGGACTGAATCCACACTTTACTTGCAAGGATCTGGTGCAATTTCCCCATTGGAAGATGAACTAAGGATTGATTCTCAAATGCTTTCAGTTCCTCATTTAATTGATTTTTTAAAGGTTGAAAAAAAGCAGCATGTTGCGCTTCCATGTGCAAATCCATTTGAATTTTTTGAAGATTAAAAAACCCTTGTTTGTCCAAGCGGTAAAAAAGTAATCCCACCCCAAGAAGGATGGCCATACAGACAAGAATACGTCGAGTGTACTTTCGAATCATCTTGTCTTCAGCTTAAACATAAATTTTCAATGAACCTAGAAAAAAAAGAACCTTAAACTTTCGTCGAGGTAATTCGCACCACAGTGCCTGCCGGGACATCCGTTGTAATCACAGCATTTGCACCAATTTTACAATCATCACCAATATGGACAGGGCCCAGAATTTTTGCGCCAGTTCCAATCAAGACATGATGACCAACTGTCGGATGACGTTTCACAGGATCAAAACGCAATCCCCCCAATGTGACTCCGTGAAAAAGAATGCAATCGTTTCCGATTTCAGCTGTTTCACCAATAACAACTCCCATTCCATGATCAATCACCAAACGTCGACCGATCTTTGCTCCGGGATGTATTTCAATGCCTGTTAACCATCGCCCCAGTTCACTGAATAAACGTGCAAGGAAAAAAAACTTCATTTGATACAAAGGGTGCGCCAAACGATATAAAAATAAAGCTTTTGGGCCTGGATACAACAAAGCTATTTCCAAATAGGACTTTGCTGCAGGATCGTAATCTTTGTAGGCCTTCAAGCTTTCGAAAAAAATCATGAGGGCTTCCACTTCTGATTCATATCATCCAATAAAAAGTATCTTTCAAATTGATCATTTAATCGCGACCACTTCTCTCCATGCGTACGCTCAGATTCGACAAAACTATGGGCACTTGCAACTTTGCTGTCCAGCTCATCAATCATCGCAACCATCAATGCTTCCAATGTTTTTGGACGTTTGGGTGAACCGTACTCGAGCTTCCCATGGTGACTTAAAATAATATGTTTACAAATATCTTTAAGCTCTTCAGGGAACCCAAAAATACGCGAAGCCTTCTTTTCGACAAGTTCGTAGGACATCATCATATGACCGATGAGTCTTCCTCGATCTGTATAACGAATTCCATTGTCATAGGACAATTCCCAGATTTTTCCTAAATCATGAAATAGAGCTCCGAAAATAAGAAGATCTTTATTCAAAAAAGAATAATGTTGACCCATGAAATTCATCAGCTGAGCAATTGAAACAATATGTTCTAAAAGCCCCCCCAACCATGCGTGATGAATGGATCTGGCAGCAGGAGCTTTAAGTAGCTTCGGTTTAATTTCAGGATCCTCAAGAACATCCATCATCAATTGTCTCAAAAAGTCATTTTGGACAGAACGAACAATCGTCACAAGTTCTGTGAACATGTCTTCCACTTTTTTGGAAACTTTTGGCAGATAGTCTTCCAAATTGAAAGCTTGCTGTTCAGGTTTTTCTAATTTGTGGATCACCAACTGCAATCGATTCTGAAAACTTTGGACAAGTCCCTTGATTTTGACAATATCACCAATGTCAAATTCCTTGGATGTCTCATCCACTCGATCCCATAAGCGTCCATCCAAAGTCCCACTGTCATCTCCCAAAAGCACGGACATAAAAGGTCTTCCATTTTTTCCAAGACCTACATTTTTATCTTTGACTAAAAAAAATGTTTCAACAGTTTGCTTATCCTGAAGACCTTTTATTTTTTGAGTTTCCAATCAATGATCCTTTGTTGAAGAATGAGCACTTGGGATCCCATCACAAGTCAGCACTTTTTTGGGCCCATCCACATCAATTGTGACCTGGGATAAAAATAGTGACGCTTCTTTTTTATAGGCGAAAATGTAAGTTCCTGCAAGAAGCGTCAAGTGCCGATCACGTGTCGTGTTGACAAGAACTCCCTTTGACTTCATCTGTGACAGATAAAAACTCTTAAGATTCAGGATTTTTCCACAACCTGTACCAACTTCATCGTCATCCAATCTTCTTTTGCGTCCTCCACTGACATAGTAGACATGCAAGCTTTCATCTTTATCCTCTTGCGCATCAATACGAAAGTAAAAACTTCCCCTTTGATCCAAGGTGTAGTCAGACAAATTTAAACGTCCTCCACCTTGAGGAAAATCAATCTTCAAACGAGGTTCGCGAAGGACTCCTGGATTTTTTTCTTCTAAGTACACCGTGATGGGAGCAAACTGTACCGTAACTGAGGACCAAAAATCTACGGGCCCAGTACTGGCAGATCCGTGTTCTGCAGCTGGGGCTCCATGCCCATCTGCTGGGGGCGCTGCTGCCGCTGGAGCCTCATGACCCGCGGATGTTCCGTGCCCCTGAGTGGATGCGGCATCATGAGATCCACCACCGTGCTTGCTATCCACTGATTTCCCTTCGATCAAATCCCAAATTTGAGATGGAAGTTTGATTTCAGAAGCTGTTTCCTGCACCTTAATTTCAGTGAAAGACTTCGGATGAGCCGGGCCATGTTCCTGTTCATGATGAGAGCAGGAAAGCAAGAAAAAGACACCCAAACTAAAAAAGTATTTACTGCTTTTTCTTTGCACTTTGAATCTCGCCCGAAAGAAGATTTAAACCTGAATGCTGCGGATTTTTTTCTAAACCCACCTGAATAAAGCTGGAGGCTTTGGAAAAATTCTTTTGCCGTAATGCCACACGAGCCAACCCCTCATAGGCAAGAGCCGCTTTATCATCCTTATCTTTCAACTGATTCCACTGCTCTTCTGCACAAGCAAATTCACCTTGTTGTTCACAAATTTGAGCCCTGACAGCATGACCCAATAGCGATGTATTCGGAGCTGACTTTAAATAACTGACAGCCTGATTCATATTTTTATCTTGCCACGCATACCACGCTGCTAAGCCTGCAAGGATCGCATTGGTGGGAGATTTTTGAAAAAGCTGGTCCATATTTTGAAATGCACTGACTTTTTCTCCTGCCAAATAATGGCAATGAATTTGCACGGCATCTAAAAGCCAGCTGACCTCATTCATACTTTCTTTTTTCGACACCATTTGATCACAATAAGGTGTCAGTCGAGACCAACTGATTAAAACAGAAGAAAGTTCCAAATTCATTGGCATCCGTATTTCTTCCATCACCATTGAATCTAAAAATTGTTCTAACGATTTTTGAAAATCGGCGCTGTTTTGCTTAAAACGAGCATAACTTAATAACAGCCAAGCCCGACTTCGGTATTCCAGAATATTTTTAGAAAAATATTCCAACTCTGAAATCGCCGCTTTCATTTTTTCATCGCTTTTATTTCTTAATGACCATTCAATATTGGTGATCGACCTTTGCAAGGAAATCACTGAATCACTTAATCCCTTTTGATTCAACGAATTGTACATATCAATTCCTGAACGATAATCCCCTTGCAAAATTTTCAGTGTTGCCAAATTGGCTGCGATTTCTACGAATTCCGAATCTTCCTTACTAACTTTCTCTAAAAGGGATTTCGCGTCTTCAAATTGACGTTTTTGAAGATAAATCATTGCAAGATGGTTTTTATTTTGCCGCAGAACTGGACCTGGCTGATGAGAATTTGAAAAACTTTGCTGGAGTGTTTTTTGTACTAAATCCAAATTGCGATCAAACGCGATCAGAAGAGGGGCAAACTCCATTGTAACCCCTGCATCCACGCGATTCAGCTTTTCTAGCTTATCAAATTTTTCCAAAAACTGATCATATGCACCGACATTTTTAAGTTTTCTCATGTCCTTGAGCAAATCCTCGGCAGATTCAATTTTTGAAACCTCTGGTCGGAAAAGACGCGTGCCCTTCCAAACTCCAAGTCCAAGTACAGCAACAAGACCAATTAGAATTGCTGGCCATGGCATAGATTTTTTTTCAACTCTCCTGGACTTCAAAGATGGCGGCAGATCTATCTTCGGAAGTGGAGGTGGATTCAATGTGACGTTCTCTTTCCCAGAACGATCCACAGAATTACCCGCACTCCCTGGAACTGCAGAGTTTTTTGATATAGTCTCCTTCGGCATATACTCCTGAGGAACTGGAGGCGGAACCATCTTGCTTTTATCCTGAGGAATTTCCACCGTTCGAGTGATGGTATGTTCATGAGCATCCGTCCCATGAGTATCTTCTCGACGAGAATCTTTGCGTGTTTGAAGCTCTTTGATCAATTCCGCAAAATCTTTACTTTCACGAACAAAAGTCCATCGAATATCGGGAGTTCGCACTTCATCAATCGGAGCCACATTTTTATCACGTAAGCCCTGACAAACTTCCTCGAAAGAATAGGGACCAAGAATATGCCCCGAAGACTTGACAAGCCAATTTTTGACTTCGTTTTTCTTTTCCATCGCACTCAATCCTTGAGTTTTGATTCACCAAATTCAACGCCCCTTAGAACGAAGCCTTTGATAAAAGCAGTTTCAAATCATCATTGGTCAATGTCAGACCTGCACCAAGATAGCTTGTTTGTTTGCCACCGCGGTTCAACATATCACTCATTCCACCAATAACATAAATTCCTTTGTACAAATTGTATTGCAATTGGGCCCGCAGATTTAAATTAGAAAAATCATAGGCATCCATACTTAGTTTCAGTTGGCGACGATAAATATAGTAGTCAACCCCGACTCCCCCAACATTTTCCATCAATCCCGCTTTGACAGTCCAATCCCAAAAGTTTTTTGCAAACAAGGCCGTTAATTTGATTTTATTGTGATACGTTTTTACTTCTCTGACATCAGAAAGGGATCCGTTGTTGGTCGTTTGCGTTTCTGTTTTTTCGACAACTCCTGCTGGATCATCAACGATCTGGATAAAGTAATGACGATCTAAACCAGGTTGAATTTTAATACCGACATAGGATTTTGTCAGACCCAATTGCCCTTGATATTCAGAATGAAAATCGATGGCCGTGGATGTTTTATTTGCTGTATCCAACATTGAATTCACGCCAGAGATGGCCGTGTTCAACTCCTCGACAGTGTCCTCATCATTGATCAACTTCCCAATCGTTCCTTCACCTTTATTGATCTTAGATGTGATTTCATCCACATTCTTCATGATCGATTCAACGCGATCTAAACTCTTGGTCAACTTCTTCCACTGTTTTTTCAACCCCTGATCGCCAGGATCATTGACCATTTCATCCAAAGTTCCTGTGATCTTTCGAACCTGATCCATGATCTCATTCACTTTTTCTTTATTGTCTGCTGTGATATTGCTGACATCCGCGGTGATTCTTTCGATATTAGAAACAATACGCCCTAAAATATGTCGACGAGTTCCGTCATCTTCGACAGATTCTTGCAATGTTTTTGCAACAGATTTCAAGGATCCAGTGATTTCACTGACCTGAGAAATTAAATTATCAATTGAACCCTTGTCTTTGACATTCAATATTTGACCATTTGCGGGAAGTGGAGGATCTGTCGGAACTCCTGGGTTTAATTCGACATGCTTATCCCCCAGAATCCCCTGGGCTTTGATTTGCACTTGCGCTGAAACCGTCAACTTGATATCTGGACGCAAAGACATATCAATACGAGCCATTCCATCCTG
>CAZFSX010000070.1:0-10644 GCA_964522115.1 uncultured Pseudobdellovibrionaceae bacterium
CATTTCATCAGAGGTTTTTATGAAAAAAGTTTTTGCTGCTCAGTGGATTTATTTTATTTATGCACCACTTTTTGTTTTTTTTATTTCATCCAAGTCTTTGGCCTTAGTGGATGTGAACTACACCTTCGATGTAAAAAAAGTGGAAGAGGCGAGAAGTCCATTTTATTTTTTACGTTCTTTTGTGGATTATTTTTACCTGCTTGTCGCTTCCAATGAAATGAACTTACCAAGTTATTTATCCAACAAAAACAGTGTTTCATGGTGTGTCGGTGATGCCCATCCTGAAAACTTTGGAACCTACATTTTAGAAAACAATCAATCGACCTACACAATGAATGACATTGATGACTCCGGTCCATGCCCTCTGGTCTTAGATATTTTGCGACTGATGGTCAGCTCACGATTATATAACCCAGCAGTTCAGTTAAGTCCCATGATTCAATCTTATCTTCGTGGATTAAGATTTGAAGCAATACCTGCTCCTGGTTTTATTCAAAAAATGCTGGGTGAGAGTCTGTCCAAAGGAAAATCTGCTCGAAAAAAAAATATCGAAGGTCGCCGATTGGTCAGACAGGGTGAATTCTTTGAGCTGAATGCTGAACAAACTCAAGCAGTCGTTCAAACTCTTCTTGATCCCAAATTTCCATTTCAACCCGGTGCTAAAATTACGGATCTCTATGGGACACGCAAACAAAGTGGAGGATCCGCAGGATTGACCCGATTTGAAGTCCTGATCGAAAATGGAAATGATTTTGTTCAATTAGAATTTAAACAAGAAACAGATCCAGCTGTAGCCGCTTTAAATCTATTTGAAATACCTAAGCAACAGGAACGTATTTTTAAAAGTTTAACATACACACAAAACAATCCCTCAAGCTTTTTTCAATTTGCAACGGTCTTGGGGATGCCAATGCTGATTCGACCGATCTTTGCTGGCAATATTGGAACAGATTTAGCTGATATAAAAATGGAAGACTTGCAACAAGTACTGAACTACCAAGCCTTTACACTTGGTCGAATTCACGCAGCCAGCACTTCAAATTTACCATCGTACATCAATGGAATTCAAAGAACGACTTCGAAAGCATGGGAATCCGATGTGCAATCCTTTGTTCAAATGTATGAAGCTAAATTTCAGCAACTCAAGGGCGGCAAGTAATCCTTAAGCCCATAAAATACGTTCCAACATATCACACTCTTGAGCCCAGTAATTATATGTCTGAAACAAAGGAAAAGTACGAGGGAACGAAGGATCTTGCCATCGTTTGGCGATCCATGCGGAATAGGAAATGATTCGATAGGCCCTCAACCACGGAATCAGATCCAACTGTTGCATAGGAAAATCTGCCAGCTCTTGATAAGCTTCTAAAAGATATTGTAGATCCGGGCAATCTTTGGATGGTTCCGCCAGAAGCATCCAAAAATCCTGCACAACAGGCCCCTGAATGGCATCATCAAAATCCACCATAAAAAATTCTTCGCCCGAATGAAGCAAGTTTCCACGATGAGCGTCGCCATGAATGCGTTGAAAATCCACATCCTGAAGTTTGTCCTCAAGCACTTCTGCAATTTGCAGAGCTGCGGATTCGTAGCGATTCCAAATATCAGGCCACACCATTTTTTGAACTGTTTCCAAATGGCTATAAATCGAGACAGAATCTTCATGCATCGAAGGGCGATACTGAAAATCAGATTGGCGACCAATATTGTGAATACGAGCTAAAAGTCGTCCCACCTTACGAAGATCCTCTGGAAATAACTCTTGAGGTAAACGCCCCGCAATGCGAGGAAAAAATGCAGCCCACATATCTTGAACGTGAAACAGCGTCTGCCCACGGTAGGAAGCGGGTGTGACGACAAATAAGCCTTCCCCATGCAACTGCTGCAGAAATTGATGCTCTTCAAGAATTTGTTTGTCGGACCAGCGGCCAGGACGATAAAATTTTGAGATCACTCGTTGATTTTGTTCCAAACGTAAATCATAAACTCTGTTTTCGTAGGAATTTAATTGAGTGAATTCTCCCGTCGGAGAAAAACCCGCTTGTTCTGCAGCAAGCAAAACAGCTTCAGGATCTAATGAGTAAAAAGATGAGTTGGCCTTGGACATCGAAATCTATTCATAAGCGAACTTCTACGGATTTGCAATTTAATCAGTGGACTGTTCATTGGATTCAAAAATCCCATCGCAAAAACCTGACCATCAAGCTCAGTGCAAAAAATGGAATTCAGATTTATTCCAACTTGGGAACCTCGGAAAAAGAAGTTTTTGCTTTTTTAAAAGAACGCCAAAGTTGGATTGAAAAACACTTAAATCGTTTTGCAAAAAAAGCGGCTTTGTACAACTCCACCCTGCGTCTTGGTGAAATCTATCATTTTCGTGGTCTGCCTAAAACTCTCAGCCCTAGCATGACTTTGCTGGATAAAGCTTTTGTAAGTATCTTTCAAGATCGTCTACAGTTCCATTGGCCACACTCCTGGCCTAAGAATGAAGCCCATCATCAACTTGAACTTCGAAGACAAGTTCTGCACTTTTATCAGCGTGAAGCGAAAACCTATCTTCTGTCGAAAGTTCAACAATGGAGTGAGTTAACTCAGTTGTATCCACGAAAAATTGCTTTTCGAAATCAACGTTCCCGATGGGGAAGTTGTTCTGCAAAAGGACACTTGAGTTTGAACTGGAGGATGATGGCTCTGCCTGATTCTGTCATTGATTATATTCTTGTGCATGAGCTATGCCATCTGGAATTTATGGATCATTCTTCTCACTTTTGGAAATTAGTGCAGCATATTTTGCCAGATTTTCAGGAAAGTGAAAAATTTTTAAGAGACCATGGCAGCATGGCTGATTTTTTGCTGCTGTGATCACCAAGTCGAGACTTGTCATTTTCAAAAACAGCCTTCATCATCAAATCTCAAGAGGTGCAAAGTGACTCCAGATGTGGCGATAAATTCGGCAGAATCGATAACGGCAAATTCGGAAGCTTCAGCTCCACAACTGAATCATTATTTAGATTACCGACGCTACTTATCTGATTTTTTTGATTACAAACAGGCCATGACAAGCAAAGAGCGACGTCCCTATAGCTATTCAACTTTTGCTGCAGCCGCGGATTTAAAAACCCCGCAATATCTTCGTATGGTCATTCAAGGGCAACGCAATCTTGCAGATGAAACCATTACGAAATTTTGTCGAGGTTTAGGCTTTCAAAAACAACAGGCAGATGAATTTCGCCTCTTAGTTCAGTACACTCAAGCCAAGGATCCCGCAGAACGCAATGTGTTTCTGCGACAATTGAGTGAGCATCGTGTTTTGCAAAAAATGAAATTAGGGGAAATTCGCCAAGAGGTGTGGGACCGCGTGCCCGATTGGGTGACTTGGACACTGTACGCACTGATTGATCAAGAGGGCGTGAAGTTTCGAGTCCAAGATTTAATTCACATCTTGCGCTACAAGGCCGCTGCTTCACAAATTCAAACTGCCTTGGACAATTTATTAGCCTCGGGCCAGGTGATCCTTCATCAAGATGGAACTTTGCAACGCCAACGTCAATTGATGGCGGATGCCTCAGAAATCCCTGTGGATTTGGTTCGAAAAATTCAGGCGGAATTGATGTTTTTAGGTTTAGAAAGTTTGTTTCAAGATTCTCCTGTTGAAAGAGAGTTTGGAACTTTAACCTTATCTTTAACTGCTGCGGAATTTGAAGATATTCGCTTTCAACTTCGAAAGCTTCGCAAAGCCATTCATAAAGAAAATACGATTCGCCGTATGAAAAATAAAGGCGAACGAGTCTATCAAATGAACTTGCAACTTTATCCCGTCACCAACTCCAGCAAGATAGAAAATGCTGAAAAAACAGGTGAAAATGTGGATAACTCTGTGGACAGCGTTGATATCTAGCTTTTATTTATTGGTATCGATACTTTTTCCTTCGTTGTTATTCGGGTTAGGTATATAATCATGAGCCTGTTCTGACTTCGCGAAGAACCGGGGGTGATACGGGTTCGACGTGGGTGCTGAAACCTAAGGAGCATTCCGAGGCGCATGGGGACCTCGTAAAAAATGTGCGTTTTGTATTCGACAATAATGAATACGCACTTGCAGCTTAATTGACTGCAACGCTTTTACCGATTGTGGTGGCGGATTGGTAAAAGCGTCATTTAGCTACCTCGGCAGGTTTTGTTTTCTTCAGGGAGCTTGCTTAAATAAAACTGGGGGAAGAGTTGAAAAGATTTTGTCGCTGGAAGCTTTTCAACTAACTTAAAACAACGACTAAGAATGTAGTGCCTTAGCGCGGATCACTTGCGGACGGGGGTTCAATTCCCCCCACCTCCACCAATCTTAGTATCCCTTATATTTGAATAGAAGAATAAGACAAATATAAGGGTTTCCCTTTAAAAATAAGAAATTCCTTATATTTATTAGTAATTTAGACCATAAATCAGCAACTTGCAAGAGGCTTATTTTTAAACCCCGTGAGGACCAAATGATAGACCGACTTGAGGACCAACTAATTACTTATTAAATTTGTAGTAAATTTAACGGCATTTTGCTATGTATTCCTTATGAGCCAAAGAACAAAAGAGCCTCTTCTTACCAAAGAGGGGCAAGTGTTAAAAACTCTCCGCCAAAAACATAAACTGACTTTAAAGGAAGTGTCTCAAAGAACAGGACTATCGGACACGATGGTTTCCTTCATTGAGAACGGACGGACTGACCTTCCTAAAAACAACGACACTTTAGACAAGTTATTAAGGGTCTATGGGGGCATTTCAAGAAAGTATTTTTATGAACTCGTTCGAGACTTCAAAGAAGACGACAACGACCTTCACTACCTTGGTAAGGTGCTTGGAAACTTGACTCCTGAGGACCTCAAATTCGTCCGACAAATCGTAGACGTACGATTGAGGGGACCCAAAAAATGAGCGAAGAAAAAACGGATAAAAAGCCAAGAAACAAAAAAGATCCGAGCCTTGTTGAAAATGGCATCTATCAAGTTGGTCCAAATCTCTACGATGTCAAAGTCAGGAAAAGAATCAAGAAGGACCCGAAGGGTGCAGGTGTTCAACACACAAAAGCAAAACGCAATGTACGCTTTTTGACTGAAGCCCGAAAAATCAGAAATCAGTTTGTCCACGAGTTGGAACTGAAAGAGCAAGAACACCTGAATGGCGACTACACTTGGAAAGAAGCAAAAGAAAAATATTTTGAAGAACGCTACAAGCAAGTAAGCCAAGACCAAACTCTTAAAGAAAAAATAGGCGACAAGACTTTTTCCAATCAAAAAGTGACCGTTGAGAAGCACACCGAGACTTGGGACTCAATGCGGCTGTCGGATTTCAAGCAAGAATTTATCCGAAATGACTTGGCAGAAAAATTAAGAGGCTATCCTAAATCAACGGTGAAAAGTATTTTGAAACACATTCGTGCAGTTTTTGAATATCACTACAACAAGCAAATAACTCCACTCACCCACAACCCATGCAAAGGAATTCATCCGTGGGGTGCCGACAATCGTGAACAGGTGGATGACATTCCTAAAATGAGCATGGATGAAGTTTCAAAACTTCTTACTCATACAGCGGCAACTAACTCCGAATGGCACTCGATTTTTTACTGTGCCTATCATACGGGAATGCGTTCGGGGGAATTGTGGGCGTGGAAGTGGGAAGACATTGATGCAGACTTTAAAATCATTCGATTGAGAAGGTCCTACTGCTTTCAATCAAAAAAAGAAAAGACGCCGAAGAACAAACACGCCCGAAGTATTCCGATTAACAAATCATTGAGACGCCATCTTATGAATTTAAAAATTCAAGCAGACTCGTCCTATGTGTTGCCTCATTTACCAATGTGGCGAGATGGGAAAATCGCAATAGTCTTAAGAGGATTTCAGAAAGAACTTAAAATTACGGAGACTTCTTTTCATTCTATCAGGGCTTCACACATTACGCATATGCTACTGAAAGGCATTTCATCTCAGGCGTTGCAGGAAACCGTCGGACACGCTGACTACCGAACGATGGCGAGATATGTGCGAGACTTAGATAGGGAACGAGCGATTAAGAATATTACTGATGTTCTCGATGATGACATTGAGGCGAAAATCATTCCGTTCAATCCGAAAAAAGAAGACGTGGGTTAGCATTGATGTTTCTATCGAGATATTTTGAGGAGTTTTATGCCAAGTAATGAAAAGTTTGAACAGCAAAACTTTATTTTAAAAGACGGAGAATCTTACGAAGACTGCGATTTTCACTCCATCGATTTTTCAGAGTTTTCATTAAAAAACTGTCTGTTTGTTGATTGCACTTTTCTTCAATGCAACTTGGCGAACATAGAACCTACATCTGGCTCGATTCGTAATTGTGTTTTTAAGAATTCAAACTTGATTGGAATTAATTGGTGCGTACTTAAGAATTTTAGCCGTCCACGATTTGAGTCGTGTAAGTTAAACTATTCTGTGTTTCAAAATCTTAGACTGGATAATAGTGTTTTCATTGAGTGCAGTCTCGTGGAAGTTGATTTTACTGGATGCGATTTAAGTAAATCAGACTTTTCTCATTCAAATTTTGCAGGTGCAAATCTAAATGGAGCCAATTTGACTGGCTCTGATTTTCGGTCAAGCAAAGACTATGTTTTCGATATTCGCACGACAAAAATTAAGGGTTCAAAATTCTCATTTCCGTATGTGGCGTCACTTATTACTGCCCTCGGTGCAGAAGTAGATATGTGAAGCGATTTAGGTAAAATGTTAAGAGGGAACAAAATGAATATAGAGCCAAAGATTGAAATTATTAAAGAAAAAAAGTTAGTTGGAAACCGTCATTCCATCAGCGTTGCTCGATACGAGGTCGGGCCTCTTTGGAAAGTATTTTCTCCAAGGCGAAAAGAAATAGAAAACACTGTTTCTAACGATTTGATTTCCATGTCTATCTATAATGCAGAATACTTTTTGAATTTTGACCCAACAACATTTTTTGAAAAATGGGCGACTGCTGAAGTTACAAACTTTGACAAAGTACCAAGCGGGATGGAGACATTCATTTTGCCAGGTGGTCTCTATGCGATTTTTTCCTATAAGGGTTCAAGTACAGACCTTCGAATTTTTGACTACATTTTTAAGACTTGGTTGCCGCAGTCTGAGTATCAACTGGACGACAGACCTCATTTTGAAATCTTGGGTGCCAAATACAGAAACAATGATCCAAATAGCGAGGAAGAAATTTTTATCCCCGTAAAGAAAAGATAGCATAAAAGAGTCCTCCGTTAGGAGGACTTGTCAAAAAAGTCGGTGTCAATGTCATCCGCATTTTTGAAGATCTGGATGACCTTCTCGCCCTCTTCGGGCTTGTGATAGGACGCTGTCTTCTCATTGTTGCGAACAATAATTTTACTAGTTTTGACTTCGGCAAGTTTCACTAAAAACCATTGAGTAATACCCAATTTTAAAAGTGAGATAACCGAGACCATAATGGCGATGTGCCAAGATGTATCTGATACTTTTTGAATGATAAATTCCCAATTCATAAAATAACCTCCTTTAAAAAAGAAGCCCCCGTTAGGAGGCTTTCTTGCGTGAGTCCATCACGGCTTTGACAAAGTTCGGATGAAGACTAATGCCAGTCGTATGATTAACATACACAAGCAAGTTGCCATTTTTTGTTTTAGATACCTTGAGTGGTTTCATAAAAACAAACTCGGTCTGAACTTCTAATTTTTTCTGCTCTTTCACTTTTTTCATAAAAACCCCTTTCTAAAAAGTTTTTATCAGTTTGTGGTTCGTTGCCTTTCGCAGGAAATAGAGGCAACAACCCAGCAAAACCAAGCCCCGCCGTGATGAAATAAAAAACAAAATTTAAATGACTGGGCTAAATCCAATGCCAATCGGAACGGTTGGAATGATTTGAGCAGTAAGGAATATCCATTCACTGAAGAACAAAAGGGGCTTAATCAGTTAAAGGGGTTAAAAAATGAGGGAGCAAAAATTAAAGTTCTTATTTTTGTTAGTATGAAGTCCATCATTTAGGAAAACTAAAAAGATGATAAGCATTTGATTTGTTTTAAGAATATCATTGGCGGTTTCCCGAATTGCCCCAAGCAATTCGGGAAATAAACGAGGGGGTATCTTCGCTATTACTATTAGCGAAGATTTATAGAGGGAGAAGGGAAGAAAATAAAAGAATCTAAAAAATAATCGCAAAAAATCAATTTTTGAAAAATCCGTACCTATTTACTCATCAGTGGGACGCACCACCAAACAATTAACAAAGGAGTAAATATGCGTATTTTAAGAATTGCCATCGTGGCGAGAACAACCGTTAAAGACCAAGACGGAAAATATAGTGCGAACTATATTGAAAATGAAGAGGTCAAAAAAGTGGATGGAAGCATCCACGCACAACAAGTTTTGAAAAAGATTAAATCACTTGTTGAATTGCCTTTAGGGGAAGTTGAAGCCGAGGTCAGACCCTACGCCTTCAAGGGTGAAAAAGGCGAAGTGATTGCGGGCGAAACAATTATCAGAATTTTGCCTCCTAGAAAGTAATGGTGATTTGTGGACACATTACTTTCAATAGTGATGGCTGTAATTGCGGGGCTAGTTTTTCTAGCCCTTGCCCTATGGCTATACACTTCGAATAAGAAAAATCGAAAAATCAAAGACGCTCTTTTTCAGTTAGGAATGGGCTATAAGCGTTTCAACACTGACGGAGTTAATCAAACGCCTCAAGAGATAGATTTTAAAAATAGAAAAAAAGAATTAACTTTTAAAAAGTTCAATTATGGATTTTCCACGCTGGATTTTTACAAAAAACAGCAAGCCATCGAGGAATTATTCGGCGTTGAGATTGTTGATTTTGAACGGGTCAATCAATTCAAAGTCATTGCAAGAAAAGCCGATTTTAAAAGCCCCGTCACCAAAGAACCAAAAGAAAGAACCGATGTCCTTATTGGTTTTGATGGTATCAAAAAACATTCTTTTGATGAAAACAGAAGTGCATTCATTTTTGCCCCGTCGGGAACAGGGAAAACACATTTTTTAAAAAACGGACCTATCAAGCAGTTGAAAAAGATGGGTGCTAAAATTCATATCATCACATCCAAAAAATCCGATTTTGAAAATGCTTACTCTTATCATAACCCGAAAGACCTAGAGCATTTTAAACAGATATTAAAAGACACCGAGGAGGAGCGACTTCAATGGGAAGAAATAGGATTTAGAAACAAAAAACACATCGTTTTTGTTTTTGATGAAGTTCAAGAGGCAAATGACGATAAAGAAATAACCAGCGTAATTAAATCTTGGGTGAGAGTCGGCAGAAGTCAAAACATCTGGGTCATCTTGGCGAGCCAATCGGGAACGGTCGCCTCTTTAAGAAACATCGAGGTCAATCTTATCCCGATAAAAATTGCCGTGAGATACACGGAGTCTGTGGCGTTTGCCGAAACGATTTTTACGCCTGAACTTGCCTTTAAAAGTCATCACATCAAGCAACCGATGGGATACGGCTACATCAAGACCTCAAGTTATGTCGGCGGCAAAGTGAGGTTCTACTATGAGCCGTAAAGATTTTGAAATCGTATCACCGCCTAAAATTGACTGGCTGGCGATAATGATAAAACGCCAACGAAAGACATTTATCCAAGCCCATCAAGATTTTGAGGACAAGGTCTGGGATAGAATCGGAAAGATTTTTTTACAAAAAGAACAGCAAGAGCATTTTAAGTTTGCCCGTTTTTTCTCATCAAAAAAGATGGGTTTGTATTGGAAGAACGACCCGTCAGAAATCTATGGGCAGTTAAAAGGTTTTTATTGGTCGCAAGAAGGTGCATTTGGTCCCGTGAAAGAACTTATCAACTTTTTGAATGAGTATGGAGCAGAGTTCAAAATTACGACTCTACACATCCGTGTCGATTACAAATACACGGGACTTTTGCCATTCAAAAAACTGCCGTTTCAAAACTTTAGCAAGGGAACCGAAGAAGTCCCGATCCGTCGGAAACTGAACGGTAAGAACAAGCAGTACAAAATTTTTAATTCAGTTTTTGAACTGACCTTTTACGACAAGTCCCAAGAAATAAGGGACAATAAAAAAGAGTCTTTTTATCCGAAGCAATACACTGATGAGCAAATCTACCGCATGGAGTTGAAACTGAAAAAAGAGGTAGCGATGGATTTCTTGCTTGAAGAAGTCGAAACTTCAAAAGCAAAACTTCAAGCCTTCTATCTCAAGCATGAACCCGAACGACAGAACGCCATTTTAAGAAAATTATTTTTTATGGAGGAATTAAAAAATGACGAAAACACAGCAGATTAAAATTTTAGAGGACTTTGTCCGTCAGTTGCCACGATACGAAAAGTATCTTTTAAAAAATGGCATTGAGAAAACCATGCGGGAATACCTGAACCTGACACGGGAGCAAATCACCGCCGATTTTTGTGAATTAAAAGCAGAGTGTAAGCGTGTAGTGCGTGGAGATGCAGACATTTAGGAATTGGGTTCAATTCCAGAAAGTTTCCCGACAAAAGTCTTATATTAATTCCGAAAAACCTTGTATTTATCTTGCGTGAGGAGCAAGTGAGAACCTAAACTCAAAATACCCAGTGTTTTCAGGTGGTTAATTTTGAGTTTCCTCCTCCACCA
>CAZFSX010000071.1:0-10618 GCA_964522115.1 uncultured Pseudobdellovibrionaceae bacterium
ATTTCACTCAAAAAACTGCGGGCGAGGATACATTCAGTCTTCCACCTGAAGTTTTGGCCCGTATCGATCGCTATGTGGTTGGTCGTCCGATCACCCCCGAAGTCGCAAAATTGATTGCTCAGGATTTGGTTCAAGCCTTAATCCGTAAAAATAAGGCTGAAAATGGTCTGGATATCACTATCAGCGAACAGTTGATTCAAAGATTGCTGAAAACGAACTTTGTTCCTTCCGAAGGTGCTCGTGTTTTTGTTCGCAAAATGACTTCCGAACTTGAGTCCATGATTTTAAAAGCTCGCGCCCAATGGGGATTATCCAATAAAGATTCTTTGCACTTGGATCTTGTCATTGAAAAAGCGCGTGGTATTGCCGTGATTCAAAGTTCTTCCAAAGAAATGAAGATCAATTTGGAAGAACCTATGACGACGGACCTTTTAAACGACCCTGTCTTTTTTGAAAAGGTCAAAGGTCTGGAAGGCAAAATGAATCAACGCCTGATTGGTCAAAATCAAGTGGTTCAATTTATCAAAGAAGCCGTCATCAGTTTTTACGGTGGAGGCCCCACCACACGACCTCTGTCTTTGTTTCTGATGGGAACAACAGGGACTGGAAAAACAGAAACAGCACGCGCCCTTGCTCACGCTTTATTTGATGATCAGAACCGTGCAGAAATCATCGACTTCAGCAAAGTGATGGATCAACACCAACTCAGTCAAATTTTCGGAGCACAAAAAGGCTTAGTTGGCGCCACAGACATGAGTCTGTTTGAGCAGGCTTTACAGCGAACACCTGCTGGCGGCGTTCTTGTTTTTGATGAAGTTAGCAATATGGGGGGATCGAATCCAGTCTTGAAAGATGCTCTTTTCAAAAATCTTTACGAAATTTTTGAAGAAGGTAAATGGACCAGCAATGCCACAGGAAAAACCTATGACTTGTCGAAATATATCATCTTGTGCACTGGCAATGATGGCGACGAACTTTTCCGTGGAGTCAGCGCCGATGACTTAAGATTGTCCATCTGGAAAGATTCAAATAAAAAAGAAACCTTGATTCGTCTCTTGCGCGAAAAAGGTGTTCCAGAACCATTTCTTGGTCGTATGGCTAAAGTGATTTTGATGAAACCCCTGGTTCAATCCGAACAGGCACAGATCACGCAAAAATTTTTAAATGATTACCTTGCCTACTTTAAAACTCAAGGGATCGATATCCGTTATGATCAAAGCTTTGTGGATCAAATCACGAAAAGTTTTTTTAGTCAGTCCACCGGCGCCCGCTCTGTTCGTACGATTGTTGAAAACCGATTGAAAGGCTTGATCGCTTGGTCCATCGTCATGATGGATGGCAAAAAGAATTTGGACAATCGTTACATCGAATTGAAAGCAGTCGATACTGTTTCGGAAAAACCCTACATCCCCAAATCGGCAAAACCTCGACAAGTCACAGTGACAGCTGAAGTTCGAAGGGGCGAACGTTTGATCAATACCTACTCTTTGGATCTGACCAACGAAGCTCCTTCGATCACAAAGTTCAGTTTGTACCAAGCTCTGTCCACAGCCTACCACGAGGCTGGTCATGCTGTTGCGAATGATCCTGAAATCACAAAGGAAGTGATCAAGTATATCACCATCGAAGGTCAGGATGGATATTTGGGATACGCTCGCTATGAAAAACCAAGCACCGAACGCGTGGATTCTCATTTCCATGAAAAATCCTTGATCGCCAAAGTTTCACGCTTGATCGCTGGACAAAGAGCTCAAGTATTAGCAGGAATGATGGCGGATGCGGGCTGGAGCAGTGATCGCGACAAAATCAATCAACTGGTGACTTCATTCTTGGTGAACTATGGAATGAATAAAAAACTAATGGGCATGGCCAAAGATCCAGAAAAAGGCCACTACGTTCCCAATGAAGAACAACGAAAAATCATTGCTCAAGAAATTGAACGTTACACTCAAATTGCCGGAGATCGTGCTGACCAAATCATGTTGGAAAATTGGGATAAGGTTCGCGCGGTGGTTCTTAAACTTGTCAAAGATGGATCTATCAACGAACAAGAATTTGCAGAAATTCAGGGACGACCTGCTGATTCTTCTAAGAAATGGTCTTTAAAACCAGGTCAAGATGATGTGAACTTAGGCATTGGTCGCATTGTTCGCGAACGCGTAACATCTGTCAGCTGCGAAAGTTTGTTTACGAAATAGTTTTACAGGATGCCTTGGACTGCATCCATTTTCTCAAGGGCCTTGTTTCCGAGGGGGGAGCAAGGCCTTTTCCTTTTTGTGAAAAGTTCTTCCTTCTACACTTTTATTTGCTGTCCATCAGGCGAAGAACTTTCAATGCTGACTGCCATGGAGTAATCACAATATCTGAGCTTCTTCTTTGCTTCTTTTCCTGACAAACACATACCAAATCAGCATCGGGAAAATCTTTTTTGAAAAGCAATAAATGGCGCAAATGACGATCTTCAATTTTTTCTGAAGATTTAATTTCTACCAGAGTCATACTCCCATCAGGTCGCTCGATAATCAAGTCAACCTCGGCATCATCTTTAGTTCTTAAATACGAAAATTTATAATCTAGCTGATAGTATTCATTCATACGATGACATTCATTAACAAACCAAGATTCAAATAACTTCCCGTACAAACTTGTCTGCTTTTGAATAGGAATCGTTAATTGTTTTTCAATCGAACGACGAACCCCACAATCAAAAAAATAAAACTTTGGAGCAGTCCTTTGAACGGCTCGAATCGACTTATCATAGCTATTTAAAAAGAAACCTAAGTTCGTATCGACCAGTATTTCAAAATATTTTTGAATTGTTTTAACATCAACAGAAGCTGAATCCGCAAGCTTTGTAAAGTTCAGAGGCTCACCCTCATTTTGCATACATAAAGGTAAAAATAATCGAAATGGATTAAGATTTCGAACCGCCTGTTCCGCAACAATTTCTTCTTTGATATAATTTTCAACATATGCCTTAAGATACATCGATTTGTCTTTAGCACTTTTTAAATGAAATATTTCAGGCAAACTTCCCCAAGACAGTTGATGATCTAAATCCATTTTTTTCCCAAGCTCAACGGAGGTCAGTGGGTATAAAAAAAATCGAAAAGCTCGACCCGCAAGAAGATTAGCACCCACCCTTTTTAACTTTCGGCTGTTTGATCCCGTCAAGGCAAATTTCAAATCCGTTGTTTCAATGAGTTTATGAACAACGTCCAGCAACTTAGGTGACTTTTGAACTTCGTCGATAACAACCCAGTTCAATTGATCTGGATTTCCATTTAACTCTTCCATTAATGTCTGCGGTCGTAGTGAGTATTTTTCTTCCTCATCTGGTTCTAAAAGATCGATGATGAGACACTTCGTTTGAAATTGAGATAATGTTTGAATCAAAGTCGATTTCCCCGTACCTCTTGCTCCAAAAAGGAAAAACGATCTACTCTGAGACAGAACCAACTGACGACGGTACATTAATCCCTCCTTTTATGGATTATAATCCATATTATAACGCTATTTATGGATCGAAGTCCATATTTTAACGCCTATTTGGGATCCTCTTTTTCTAAAAAATCTCTACCTTCTCTGACTCAGATCAGTTACTTTATCTTGGATCTGAAAGGATCATTGAGGGGGAAAAAGTATGGGGTTTAAGATCCGTTCATCGGCCTTGTCGCAAAAGCTTCATTCTGAAGTGTTCATTTTAACCTTGTTCTTACTGATGAGCAGCTCCGTCTTCGCTGCAACTGAAAAAAAATGCGACGTTATTTTTCCTTGGCTGAAAGAAGGTCAGAAAAGTTTTGATTCCTTTCTTCAGGCTTCAATGGACCCCCTTGTTGCATTAAGAAAAAGCGGCGGAATCTATCGCGTAGATCCAGGAACTGCTAAAAATGGACCCGATATTGAAATAAGCTTTCACTCGGAAAGGGGTCGAATTGGAGCCTTGCTTGTCGATCTTTTTCTTAGCAACACACATACCGAACTAGATCACCTAGGCGTTCAGCATATTATTTCTAAAATTCCAGCCCATGGGAAAAACACCTATGTCATGACTTTGCGTGGTCCCATCCAACAAGTGACCAGAGCTTTGCACTATTTATCTGATGGTCGCACAAAAATGCTTGGAACCTTGATCGGCGGTCCTATTGTTCAATGGAAGGCTTTGCATGCTGCAAAAAATAATCTTCGCACACAAGCTATCAAAGAAGATCTTGAGTACGTTTTTTCATTTGCAGAAAATATGGATCGTTTTGTTCAAAAACGTCGTGAAATTTTAAAAGATCGAGAATCCTTATTGATTGGCCAAATCCCTCAACATGATTGGCCTGAATACGATTCCTGGTACAATCCACTTCAAGCTCCTGTTCTGAAGTTACAGAATGTGGACTTTGGCCAGGTCCAAACAGCTTTAGGCAAACACATGGATCGCATTCACTATGATGAAACCGAAGGAAAATCCTACAATACTTCTATTTTTCACCATAGCTCCAGACAGGATTTGATCACAACCTTAGAGCTGTTAGAATATTACAATGTCATTTCAACAGAAGAAATGCTGTGGCACTTGAAATATCACGGAGTTCTTCACGTTGGTTTTCAATATAGTTTGAAATAAAATTCCACCTGGAGTTTTTAAAAGCACCAACATCTGCCTGAAGATTTTTTTTCGAAAAAATTAGACAGTCCCATTCCTTACAAAAACACGTCTCTTTTTAATCTGGCAGCTGAAAATCAAAAATGGATTTTGTGATTGTCTTTTCAGTCAGGTGATATGGATTTTCCGTTCTTGAAATCAGAGTCGTTGATCCCAACTTGACCGATTTCGATTTCAGCTGACTCGCAATGGTTTCCATCACGACTGAGCTTTTCTTATCTGGTTGTGATGACCACTTCGTTTCAATGAAGTGAACTTTCCCCTTCATAACATATAACAAATCAACTTCTCTGGCTGTTGAATCACGATAGTACCAAAATTGCCCCTGTTGAATTTGACTGAGATTCCTTTTTCTTAACTCCATAAAGACTAAGTTTTCCCATAAAGATCCAAGAATGGGAGAATCTAAGACACTTTTTTGATCAAGACCTAAAAGATGAAGACAAAGGCCAATATCACTGAAAAAAAATTTTGGCGATTTAATCAGACGAGATCCAAAATTTTCATAATAGGGTTGCAAAAAAACGATCTGATTCGAAGCCTCCAGAACAGACAGCCAACTGGTGATCGTATTCACTTTCACCCCCACGTCCTTGGCTAAGGAAGACTTTTCTAAGGTTTGACCCACTCGGGTTGCCAAGAGTCGCAACATTTTTTCAAAATCCAATAAGTTTGTTACATTCACAATTTGACGGACGTCTCGTTCCAAGTATGTATTTAAATAGGACTGATAATACAGACTTGGCGATCGACTTCTTTCCTTCCACAATTCGGGATAAAAACCACGTTCGAAAAATTCTACGATATTTAAGTGAGAAATTTTTTCCTTGCCTTGAATTTCAAAAATGGACAATGGCTCCATCTCAACAATCCCTACTCGGCCTGCCAAGCTGTCTGAAACTTCTTTCATTAAATTGAACTTCTGAGAACCTGTTAAAATCAGCTGCCCCTTCAAATCTCGATTTTGATCAATCCATACTTTTAAATTACGAAATATTCCAGGTGCATACTGAATTTCATCAATGATTAAAGGAGGCGGATACTTTTTTAAAAAAAGATCTGGATTTTCTTCAGCAAATTTTGCAGCAGAAGGAATGTCCAATGTGACATAGTTATGCTGAGGAAAGAGCTGCTGAAGCGTCGTGGTTTTTCCAACTTGCCGAGCTCCTGTGACAACAACCACAGGGAATTCTTTAGATAATTGCTTGATTTTATTTGATATTTCTCTGTGATATTGCATATTTAGCAATAATATCAATCGGATTGATGTTTTGTCAACGATTCTATTGATGCTTGAGCGAAGCCAGAAGAAAGTCTGTGATTTTACAGATCGCCTTCTGACTTAACAAAAACATCCTTTTTCATCTGAGAAATTGATTTGGAAATGATCTTGTAAGAAACCTCCACGGCAGATGGATCAAGCTCTAGTTCCTTGATCTTTTCATCCAAAAAAGAAAGAGCTTTTGCCGCATCAGCATGATCTTCAATTTCTAAACGTAGTGCCGCAACGAAGGCATGAAAGAGATAGACCTCACGAGCCAAAGAAGAATGATATCGCAATTGAAAATATTCACTCTGGGGAATCCAAAACTTAGCATGATCCATTTTCTTGAAAAAGCCTGGTAGAATTTTGTCAATATAGTCAGCCCCCATTGTTTCTCTTAACTTCCACAAAAGGCGCGAATATAAAATAGAATTATGATGACCAGCACCTTCTTTCAGATCTGTCACTCGAGTGACAGATCTCCATTTTAAAAATTGCTTATCATCAGATAAAAAAGGAGCAACACCTTGATGAATATTTCGAAATCTGATGAAACCCTTCACATCATTCAAAAAGTGAACAGCTAAAAAATCCGAGAATGCTTCCGCAACAGATTCAAACTTGGAATGAAGGGACCAAGGATAAGAAGAATAAAATAGAGTATGTACCAACTCATGCAAAAGAATTGCATCTGAAAACTGCAAGGGCTTAGAAGGGAAAAAATCCTGCATGAGAATGACAGAAGAATTCTGAGTAGCTTCGTTGACAAAGGCAAGTGGACCTATCTTTGGAACACCTTCCATGGGATAACTCTGGAAAAAAACTTGAATGGGAGAAGAGACAAGCCCCCACTGAGAAGACTTCTTTATAAATTTTTGGATTAATATCAGAGCATGATCAAAAAAATGGAAATCCATCTGTGAATCTGAGTAAAATTCAAGATTGAGCTTTTCATCTTTTGCCATCAATTTCGATCGGCGTAAAAGCGAATTCATTGTTTGTTTCTTTTCAGAATAGCCACGAGAAAAAAGAGATTGAGCTTTTTGTCCCTTATTCAACAAAGGATTCAACACCACATCTCTGGTTGGAACTGCATAAGGTTTTTCTTTTTCTGTCTTTGAAATCCAATGAACAACTTGCTGATCTTGAATTTCCGTACCCCAATAATAATAAGCTCCTGCGGATGTCTTTCGAACAAAATGAACATGAACAGGATCCCCTTTTTTAAAACGTCGCAACGAATTGGCATAGGTACGCACCCACTCTTCACGCAGAAGAATCTGTGCATCTTCCGTGGATGTTGCAAATGAGGAGGATGGCCAAAGACCATCGCAACTTAAAGCTGTAGGCTTCAAATCCTCTGCAAAAGACGGCAGAGTAAACACCAGAAAGCCAAGTATAAAAACTATGAAAAAAAAGACCCAATCCCGTTTTTGCATTCTGCCTTAACTTAAAAGATGTTGAAAAAAAATTCCACTCAAGAAATCCTAATTCTTGATCAAGAATTTGTTGAAAAATCTGAAAAATGGAAAGTAAAGTAAAGAAATCTAAAGATCATCCCCACTGGAGTCGCCCACAATTTGTTGAATATTTTGTCGCAGCTGTTCTTGTTGGGTGGATGGAACCTGACGGCGATCCATCGTAAATTGAATTTCACGAATGATAGTATGCCCTAATTTTTGATTGAGCTGGTGCTTCATTTGGTCCTTCAAAAAAACCATTTGCTGCATCCATACGCTGTGTTTCACCCAAATATATAGAACTCCTCGAACAAGTCCCACCGGTTCACTGTTTTCAGCGATCGTAGGGCCTACATATTCTTTCCAACGCCCCCAAAGCTTCCATCGCAAAAACTGCTCGGATAAAGGCGAACGTCCCCCTTCGAATAACGAGCGCATGACCTCGCCACCGTTGAATAAACCTGGACGTTTTTTTTCAGCCACAAGACTTCCTTCTGAAGAAAATTCTACAAAAATAGACCAGGATCCTAACGAAGATTCATCGGCAATGCTAGTTTTTTTGGCGACAAGGCCAAGCCAGATCCTCAATTGGGCCTGGCCACGAAGGATAAAAGAATCAACCACACCCCATCTAACGCATCAGAATGTGCAGAAGCCCCCCTTGCTCACGGAGAAACTTAGAGTTATGACAAGAACCCGCAATCAAGCCATTCAAGGAGCTTCTATGCCTACAAATTTCACTGAAACCCCCGTGACCCATCGCCCTTTGGTTTCTGTTGTCGGAGCAGGCCTTGCGGGAACGGAATGCGCCCTTCAATTGGCCCATCGAGGATTTCGTGTTCACCTGTATGAAATGCGAGACAAAGTGATGACGCCCGCCCATCGCACCGGAAAATTCGGCGAGCTGGTTTGCTCTAACAGTTTTGGAAGCATGTCGGAGGGAGCGGCTCCTGCTCAGTTAAAATGGGAAGCGGAACAACTTGGAAGCTTTGTGCTGAAGGCCGCGAAAATGGCAGCGGTTCCTGCTGGTCAAGCTCTGGGAGTGGATCGCGAAGTCTTCAGTCAAATTCTGACAGACTGGGTTCGCAATCACTCAGCCATCGAAATCCGCGACCAAGTTGTTTGCTCTTTGAAGGATGTTCCTCGCCCTGCTGTTTTTGCAACAGGCCCTTTGACCCATGAACAATTGGCTTTAGATATGCAACAACATTTCGGGATGGACTCTTTGTACTTCTTTGATGCGATTGCACCAATCATTGATACGGATTCGATCGATATGTCCATCGCTTGGAAGGCCGATCGTTATGACAAAGGGACTCCTGACTACATCAACTGCCCCATGAATAAAGAACAGTATTTCAAATTTATTGAAGAGGTTCAAAACGCACGCAAGATCGAACCTAAACATTTTGAAACCACCGATTTTTTTGAAGGATGCATGCCCATTGAAACGATGGTCGAAAGAGGAATTCATACTTTGCGTTTTGGGCCCATGAAACCTGTGGGACTGAAGCCTCCCGGAGCGGAACGTGAACCCTTTGCCGTGGTTCAATTGCGACAAGATAACAAAGAAGCCACAGCATACAATATGGTGGGCTTTCAAACTCGCATGGCATACCCTGAACAAATCCGCGTGTTTCGTACCATTCCTGGTTTAGAAAAGGCTGAGTTCTTAAAGCTGGGGAGCATTCATCGCAATTTATATCTGCAGTCACCCGTTTGCTTGAATAGCGATCTTAGCAGCAAGCACGATCCTGAACTTTTCTTTGCAGGACAAATCACAGGTGTCGAGGGTTACTTTGAAAGTACTTGCATGGGACTTCTTGCAGCTATCTTTTTACAACAGCGCCTTCATGATCAACAGCTTTGCAAACCACCTCGTGCTAGCGCCATGGGTTCCTTGCTAGAGGCCATCACCGATCCTTCGCGGGCCAAACACTTTCAACCCACAAATATCAACTTCGGACTTCTTCCGCCCTTGACCGAAGTCTGCAAAGACAAAAAACTGAAAAAAGAAAAACAAATTGCTTTGGCTCGACAAAGCTTTCAAGAAGAGTTTTTAGGAACTCTTCCGCATTAAAACATCGGTCGCGCCAGGTAGTATCCTCGTCGAAGCTCTGATCTTCCAAATTTCACATATTGTGCGAGGCCACTTAATTTGTCTTGTTGAGCATTTGTGCCCTTCAGCGTTTTGATATAAACAGATTGAAGAACATCGAAATTTTTTGGATCCTGAAGATAGGCGACTTCATCAAAGCGTGGAATAAATGGTTGAGCGACCGTATCCTGACTTAAGACTTCACCACTCACCGTTGAACCCTTGAAATAAATTCCAAAGCTTTGATAATTCATAAAACCAAGTCCAGACAAAGATGAAATCACGACATCATTGTGATCAAAAATTTCACCATAATTGCCTGAACCATAAATATACTGGTAATAGTAAGCAACATCATCAAAAAGTAAATTTGGATTTCGAAATTCACAAACAGCGCAACTTCCACCGGCATTGGGAATAGCCTGAGAAACAGATGACGTTTGGTAATGATTCAAAAATAAATTGTATTCTGGACCTTCACCACCTTGTCCATTCAGACCCACAATAAATTTTTTCCTAAATTCAAGGCGTGCATCCATTTCAGCGGACCCAGAAGGAATGGGTTGGCCATCATTTCTATTTGTACCAAAAACTGCCAACAACGTTTCATAGGCGCACTGATAGGCGATTTTTGTTTTCTGTGGATTGTTATAAACTTCTCCCCAATCAATATTGTTCGTCACATTGCTGTTGGGATACAAACTGCGGCAAGAAGGATTCACCACCCAGGGATTCGCAGGAAAGAAAAGATTTCCTTGTGCATTTTTAACTTCGCTCTTTGCCAAGTATTCTGTGACATCCGGATACATCAGTGCATAGTCATAAGCATGGAATTTTTTTGCATCCTTCGCCAATTCCAAATTATTCATGTCAATGACAGATTCAACATAAGTTCCCTTTGTTTCAATAAGATTTGATCCAAGTAAAGCTTCCAAGGGAACATCGGATTTTTGGAACAAGTTTGTATTTGAATTATTATTCCCACTGGAGTCTTTGTCTAAATAAAGTGCGCTGGACAATCTTGTCCCAATGGTTTCATAGACTTCTTTTTGATGGGGGTGAGTGCTATCGCCCATCGATGGGTAGTTTGTTTTTTTGTTCCCATCCCAAACTGTTGTCTTTATCCAATCATTCGATGAATT
>CAZFSX010000072.1:0-10443 GCA_964522115.1 uncultured Pseudobdellovibrionaceae bacterium
CGGTGAAAACATTTTTGATCAACAATATTGAAGATGAGTGGAAGTTCAATACTTGGAGACTGGCTTTGCAGTTTGACCCCGCTGCGGCCATCAATGTGAAGTTTGTTCCTGGAACCTATCCTCATGTGGATGCTCTTGGTGGGAATAATATTTTTATGGATGGGAATTCATCCCTGGAAGATTGGGACACTCAGTGGACCATCCGTCATGAGTTTGGACACACCTTGGGCTTTCCAGATTGTTATGTGGAGTTTTATGACTCCCAAGAGTCTGTGATGGTCTATTATCAACTGGAGGTCGGCAACTTGATGTGCAGCCGCCAGGGGAAATTTCAACAACGTCATTATGCCGAGCTGCAAAGAATTTACTTTCCAAGTTTATTGCAAAACCAAGAAGGATCTTCAGGAAATGGCGAATCCAAACAGGGTGACAACTTGAGTTGGTTTCAAAACAATGCAGTCATCAAGAAGTAAAAGTTTGAAAGATAGTTGCCGCCCTTCGGATTTCAAGAATAAACCTCTGCGGCTACAAATGAACTTCTTGCCAAAGTTGGTAGCATCACTTAGTTCAAAGGAATGCCTGAACAAAAATCCCTGCAAGACCATTTGCAAAAACATTTTGGATTAAAATCCTTTCGCCCTGGCCAGCTGGAAATTCTTCAGGCTATTTTAAGTGGAAAAGATGTTTTGGCAGTTCTGCCCACAGGCGGAGGGAAATCGCTTTGCTATCAGCTTCCTGCGCTTGTTTGGAATGGTTTGGTGGTGGTGATTTCACCATTGATTGCCCTCATGAAGGATCAGGTCGCAAATTTGAATCAATTGCAGATCCCAGCTGGTTATTTTTGCACGGGACAAACAGAGGATGAACGCCGCGATGTTTTTCAAAGGATATCCAAGGGCGGACCCTTTGTTCTGTATCTTTCTCCTGAGCGGGCTCAAAAAGAAGGATTTCAAAAATGGATACAATCGCAGAAAATTGTTTTGTTTGCTGTGGATGAGTCCCATTGTGTCTCCCAGTGGGGACACGATTTTCGAGAAGAGTATTCTCAGTTGAATATTTTAAAAAAGTTAAGACCAGATATTCCCGTTTTGGCCTTAACGGCTTCGGCGACACCCCGAGTATTGAGTGATATTGCTTTGCAATTGCATTTGAAATCTGCAGAAAAATTTGTGCGCGGATTTTATCGACCCAATCTTTACTATCAAGTTCAGGAGTGTCCTACAGACGAGGACAAGATTCGTTGGGTTTTACAAGCTTTGCATCAGTTCCCACAGGGGCGAGTCATTATTTATTGTGGTACGCGGAAGTCCACGGAAGAGTTAAGTCTTTATCTTCAGCAACAATTTGCGGGTGTTGGGTGTTATCACGCAGGGCTTTCGACAGAGACTCGTCATCAGGTGCAAGCCGCCTATCAAAAAGCAGATCTTCGCATCTTGGTCGCGACGAATGCCTTCGGCATGGGGATCGATCAGCCAGATGTGCGACTTGTGATTCATTATCAAATGCCTGCGAATATCGACTCACTTTATCAAGAGATGGGACGAGCAGGGCGAGATGGTCAGGATTCAACTTGCTTGATGTTGTATGCAAAAAAGGACAAGGGACTGCAGGGGTATTTTATTCAATCCAGTCAAGCCGATGCTCGTATCAAAGATTTACGTTGGAAGAATTTGGATGCCTTGGTGGAATATGCGGAAGGTGGGGAATGTCGTCATGGTGAAATTCTGACCTACTATAAAGATGTTCAACGTTTGCAAAATTGCGGTCACTGCGACGTTTGTGTGTCGGGATCAGAAAGAAAAATTCAAAAACCAAAAATTGAACGTTCTCCAATCTCTTCCGCAGTATCAGAAAAAGGATCTAGCAAGTCGAAAAAAGAAAAATCAAAGATCGATCTTGATTTTGAATTAGATCCAACTCAGCAATATATTTTTGAAAATTTAAAGGAGTGGCGCAAACAAAAGGCCAAGGAATTGGATGTTCCTGCCTTTATGATTTTCAGCAATGGAACCCTGAAAGAACTTGCGCTGCGGAATCCTACAAATATCCATGAACTCTTGCAGGTGCGAGGCATTGGAGAATCCAAAGGGACCACTTTCGGTCCCGATGTTTTGCAATTGTTGAATCAACTGGATGTGTGAAGCTACTCGGAAACAGGTTTTTTTCTCCATAAGCCCAGTAAAAAAAGACTGGCAAATGAAAGTAAGCGAAAAACGTAGACCATTTCGCGAGAATCCATCATTGAAAAATCGAAGGATGATAAGGTCATCATGATGATAAAAGCGATAGCTAACATAATGTGGGTGATATCTTGTTGAAGAATGGATTTGTCAAAAATACCTTTGATCAATGTTGCTGATAAATAGACAGTCAGTGCGTAGTATAAAATGGTCATAAAGAAGATCCCTTTCGTTGGTTGATAAATTGGTAACCTTGTAAAAGAAGTTGTTGTTGAATTCCTTGATCAATGGCCTGCTGAAGATCTTGACGAGAACATTCCTGCTCTTTCATGTCGACAATGAATTCCATTTGGACAAGTCCAATCCCTGCTATAGCTGCAGTGATAGCAACTGTTTTGGAAAAGACTGGCTCTGGAGCGAATGAGCATAAAGTTCCAATTGTTGCAGCGGTTGTTTTGGTCACTGAAAGAATTAATTTTGAGGCACGCAATAGATCACAACGAACTTTGGATGATGAAGGCGTATCGGTGGCTGCAACATCAGTCGGATAGAAGTCTTCATAAGAAGATGAGGCCCAGACGTTCTGCCACTCATCATCCTGGTCATCCAACATAGATAACTGCTCTGTTTTTTGCAGAACACAGGATTTAATTTGAATGGCTTGGGCTTGATAGCTTAAAGCTAAGCCAATAAGAAATAGATATAATTTGATCATGGTCAATCCTTCCCTTCGGGTTGATTTCTATCTAAGCAAAGCTAGTGCCATCTCTTGATCTTGAGGAAGGGGGTGTTTTGCCTGAACTATCAGCAGTTTTCCCCTTAGATGGGGAACAGAATCCAATATTTCAGACGAAAATCCTAAAAATGAGATAAGGCGAAAGGGTGTTCGTGGTCCAGTCGAGTTGTGAAGATCTTGTTTTTCAATTAGCATAAAATGATGAAAAACAAGTTTCTCTATTTATCGATAAGTTTGGTGATTTTTGCCATAGTGACAAGAACTTCAGCGGGTGAGAAATCTACCCTTTTGACAGAGGATCAATTGAGTCTTTTTATTGATCACTTGGTCGAAGAACAAGAGGATGATTTATTGGCTGTAAGAAGTTTTTTTGAAGTGATGGAAAATCAGAATCTAGAAAATCAAAAAATATCTGTCTATTTCCCAATTCCAAGTATGTTATTTTCTTCTTCTTTTGCCGAGGCGAAGCAGAGCGAGATATCCAAAATACATTCTGGCTTAGATGATCTGAATAAAGAGTTATCAAATTTCAAAAAAATAGCAAACCGATACGCACAAGAAGATAACCATAAGGTTGCAGAAAAATCTGAAATTGAAGGTATCACTGTATTGGCAGAGAAGGCTTTAGCTCTGACGAAAAAAGCGAAAGCATTTCTTGCTGATATTTATGGGGGACGAATTTTAGTTACAAGCAAAGACGCCATAGAAGTTAAACGCATGTCCAAGGATATTCAAAAAAATCTTCAACAGACAAGTTTTCAAGTTTTGCTTGAAAATAGAAATAAACCTGGAACTTTCAAAAAGCTTGCTGAGACGACAAAAGAAGATGTTCCGAAAAAATTAAGACAATTTTCAGATTATGAAAAAAGAATCATTGAAGAATTTATGCAGGATGATTTTAGCAAAATTGATCAGGTGAAAATTCTTTCCATCAAAGATGCTAAAGCTCATTGTTTCCGCGCAGGTTATATTTTAGATCAAAAGGATTGCAAAAATTTACCTTCAAGTTTTGAGTGGAATAAATCTTGGAAGGTTGCGTGTCCTTCTGATAAGCCCATTTTATGCAATCCACGTATTTATGGTCTGACTTTAGGGATTTCTGGGCACAAATCAGAAGGAAGCCCAGAAAAGAGTTCTATATGTGAAGCTTCAAAAGCTTCTCAAAGGAAGATGCTCATGGAGAATAATCCTTGTGAATTTCAGCCCCTCTGTCTAAGTACAGACCAGAAATTCACCAGTAAGGAATGCCGACTACTTTCCGAAAAAAATAAGTCTATGACTTATTGGACGGCTGGTTTTTTATTTCAGAATTCAGAGGACTCTCAAAAGTTGAAGCAAATGATCAGATCTTTGTGTTATCGTCCTACAAAAGATCATTTGCATCTGGATCGAATGAATTTTCAAGATACAGAAGAAGCACTCCGAGATATTAAAGGTGTTTTGAATCCTTCTGCGCAGGCAAAGAGTTTAGTCGATTCCTGTCGCCATGTTCATCGTCAAATTTTAGAATTAAGTCACCATCGTTCTGGTTCAGATAAATCCAACCCCCAAATATTACAACCCAAAGACTGTAAAAATGGAGTATGCGGGGAACCACAGAAACCACCAAAAAAAGAAGCAACGACAATTTAGAAACTAAAGTTCGTTCATCGCTTTCAAAATTTGTAAACCTGCGGGAGTTACTTTTTGTTGAAGTTTTTTGACTTCAGCAAAAAGAACTTCAGGCTCTGTATGGCGATGTTGCAATCGGTGCCAAAGATGATACTGAATGGCTTTATGACACAAAGGTAAGGACCTGACTCCGTGCAAATTCAGGCGGTATTCGATGTCGCTATCTTCTCCGGTACCAGCCCAGTGATAGCGCATATCAAAACCATTCACTGCAAAGATATCTTTTTTGGCGACAGAAAAATTACAACCCACGACGCCGCGATTTTTTCGATTGAAAATCCTGTTCAAAAATTTCCAGGGAATACGAATTCCTTTAGGAGCATTATTATCCTTCATCCAAAGAATGAGGAAAAAAATCCAGAAAAAATTCTTTTGCAAAAATAAACTGGGGCTTTGTTGCTTCAGAACAAGTCCAGAAACCCACGGAGTCAGATCTGTACGTCGACCAGCCAGAAGGCAAGATTCTTGACGTTCCGTCCAGTGGTCCAAAAGAAAGTCTGGGTGAAGAATGCAATCCTGATCCACAAAAACAAGATAGTCAGCCCTTGATTGTAAAATACCTTTATTCAAACATTCGTTTTTGCGAAAACCCTGATCTTTCTGCCAAACATAGGTGCATGGAATTTTTTGTGTAGATAAATCCTGTTGGATCTTTTGAACATTCTGTAGCTGGGAACCATCATCACAAATGATAAGTTCAAAATTCTGGAAACTTTGATGAGATAAACTTTCTAAAACAGCACGAAGAAATGGAACATGATTATAAAAAGAAATTAAAACCGAAATCGATGGATATTGGTTCTTTTCTTGATTCCAAGATGTCACTGTAAATGGAAGAATCGAATCTGTCATGTTACCCTTTTTTTTTCCAATGCAGTCTATGGATAAATTCATTGCCAAATTAAGGAGTGACTTTAAAAAAAGGACGTCCTCCACTTGGGTTTGTAACTTGTCCAGAGATCCAATCAATATGCAGGATTCTAGAGGTTAAGTCACTTTCAAAGCGAATTTCTAAATTCAGAATATTTCCTTGTAGACTTGCTTTGATACGATCACTGCCTATTTGATCTTTCACTGGCTCAAATGGGGTAGGCCCTAAACGTCGGCGAAATTGGGGACCAGGTAATTGTTCCATTGCAGCCAAATCAAAAAGGCTATCCGAGGAAACTGTGAATAGTAAGGGGTGATCCTGTTCCGTTATGCTTTGACTCAGTAGATAGTGCACATGATTTTGTGTAGTTTCCCATACGGGGATTTCCAATGGACCAGTGGCACGAGAAGAATGAGAAAAATCTAAACTCCATTCAGAGGAAGCCGTCGGATGATTTTGAAATGAAAGAGTTTTTTTCGTTGTAGATCCAAGAAGGCTTGCGATGGGTGCCATGATGGATTCCCAATCCTGACTTTTTGTCAGTTGCTGAATTTGGTCTGCCAAGAATGGGATATTTGAAAATTGAAGGTAAATACCGGCCATTATTTTCATTTTTTCTGGAGTTTGTTCATCATTCAACCAAGCAAGGGCTAAGGATTCCAGATCACGAGCAGACTCGTAAGCTTTCAAGAAATGAGCAGAATGATTTTGAATCAAAGATAGAGATTGACGAACTTTTTGAATTTGAACAGGCAATGTTACCAGTTTCAAATTTCTGACATAGTTCTGAGATTTTGAAGAAAGATCTCTGTAAGAGGAGTTGGGGATATTGTGTCCATTTCGAATTTTTGAAGCAGTTGTCAGGTCTTGGATCTGCATCAGGAGGATTCGAAGATCCAGCAAATCTTTATGTAAACTTTGGACGGGAACTTGATAGGCCTGAACCCATTCTTTGGCATCTAAAAAATGGATCCAGCGATTGTGCAAATCTCGATGCAATTGTTGAGCAAAAGGAATTTCTGCAATTGTCCCTTCGATGAAGCCAGAATCAAAGAGAAGTCCACATTGATTCCCCGTCAGGGAATTGGAATTGGCAGAAGAAAAGTTGAATATGAATAAATGAAAAACAATGAATAAACAAAGACCCTTGAATTGACGTGCCATCAAACTTCCCCCCATGTGTGGAAAAGTTGCTATCATAAATTGAAGGGGGGTCAAGAAAATCTAAGACGATGTTCTGCGAAAAACAAAGAATTATTTTTGCGACTGGGAATACTGACGAGTATTTGTGACCCACCATTTGTAGGTGTTGGAGTTTGGTGGAAGAAAGCTTTCAAAAAATTTTACAACCCTATCTGTTCTTTCAAGCTCAGGATTGACGGCTGCCGCATAGATATCGGATCGATGAATTTGATATTTCATCCCGCGGGTATAGGCGTATAAAAGTTGAATGAAATATTTCCTTAAAAGCTCGCGGTAACGAAGGGATTCATTGGCAAGTCCAGCTTCGTGGGCATCCAGATAATCTTTAGATATGGAATGAATGGAAGTTAATAAATAATTCACGCTTTGTTCGGATTGCGAGGCCTTTGCGGGAAGGCCCTGGGCTTCCAGTAGATAAAGTTGTTCCGCCATTTCGGCATTGTAACCATCACGCTGAGAGCCTCCCATGGAATATAAAAATTCAAAACGATGCTCCCACAGTCTTGTTGTCAAAGAGATGAGTTTGGCATCAGAAAGGAAGTTCACCAGGGTTTGAATTTCAGATTTTTCCAAACTATCTGCAGATTTTCCTGGATCCAATCCCAGTTGATGAAATAGGTCGTTATAAAACTCGACATTTTGCAATTTAAAAGCAGACCCAAATTCATTCATTACCGAAATGCGTGCCAGAAGGATGTTTCGAATTCCAATTCGATCTGCAGGCAATTGTACCAGAGATTTGGAAGCTTGGCGAAGGGCAATCATCGCAGAGGGGTCTTCCAAAAATTCAGTTAAATGGGAAAGGTCATGCAAAGCTGCATATTCAAAAGTTAAAGGAGCAACTCCTTGAGCTAACCACTGATGATAGACCATTGCTGGAACTTGAGCAGAATCATGTTTCGAAGGGGTCATAATACGATAGATCTGTTCGTCGGGCCAAGGATCAATTCCAGGTCGCACAAGAAGAAAATCAGAAGCAAGATGAGTATTCACCTCGCGGGAGTGTTTGACAAAGACAAGAGCAGGTTCAATTCTGGATTTTTCAGAGACTCTTTTTTTGTTAAACATTTGGGAAAATTGTTCCTGCAAAGTTTGGAAGAATTCAAAAAAATCAGAAGGTGGTACTAGAATTTTTTCCTGCTCATCGACAGTGAATCCTAACTTCATAAGGAATTTGGCAGGAGAATGTTTTTTTTGAGATGTTTGATACAGGCGACGGTAGATCAAACGATTTTCTTCGCGATAGGCAAGGTCATGCCAACGTTGGGCCGATAACTTTAAAATTCGAAGTGCTTCTGAATCCGATGATGGACGGGTGGAATCATTATGAGGAAATAAATGATCAATGGATTTCATGCTGACAAACAGGGATTCACAGGAAATTCCTTTGTCACTTTGAGGGGCACTCATACCCCAGGAGTGGGACAAGCAGACAAAGAATGCAGCGAGGAAGAACTGCAGTCTGCGCATTGCGGGATTCGATATTGGAAGAAAATCAGAGTTCAGCATGAAAAGCAATGTAGCATAAGATTTGAAGTGGATCCACTCTGTGCCAATGATTTTTATGGAAAAGCTGCGAAATATTATCAGTAAATTTCAAGGATTCTTCAACTTTGCCTGGAAAGCTCAGAAATCCAGGTCTAAGCTGTTAACTTAGCTGATCATTCATCAGGGGGGCCTATGTCACTTTCCGATTTATCGATTAAAAATCCTGTATTTGCTTGGATGCTGATGGTGGGTTTGATTGTTTTTGGTGCGATTTCTTTTTCAAGGATGGGTGTCAGTCAATTGCCTGATGTGGATTTTCCTGTCTTGACGATTGGTTTGAACTTGGAAGGCGCCGCTCCCGAGATCATGGAAAGTTCTGTGGTCGATCCTGTCGAGGATTCGATGATGTCTGTGCAAGGAGTTCAGCAAATCACAAGCAGTTCAAAAACAGGCACGGCTTCGATCACGTTGCAGTTTGAGTTGGGTCGAGATTTAGACATCGCTTTGCAAGAGGTTCAATCCAAGCTGACACAGGTTCAGCGTCGATTGCCGAAGGAGATTGATCCCGCAACGATTTCAAAAACAAATCCCGATGATCAGCCCATCATCTGGTTGGCGGCAACCTATGATGGAGATCCCGAGTACTTGATGAGATATGCTCGAGATACTTTGAAGGATCGTTTCACCACAGTTTCTGGAGTGGGAGATATGATTCTTGGAGGTTTTACAAATCCCGTTCTTCGAGTCTGGGTGAATCCCAAATCTTTGCAGGAACGAAATATGGCCGTTCAAGATGTCATTGATGCCATTCAAACAGAACACATCGAACAACCCGGTGGCTTTGTTGAAACTGCAAAAAACAATTTAAATGTGCGGACTTTGGGTGAAGCCAAAAGCGTTCAAGAGTTTGAAAAACTTGTCGTGAACAAACGCGCAGGCCAGATGGTGACAGATCCAAGTCTGACGGTGAAAATGAATCAAGTCGCTGAAGTCAGTGAAGGATTGGACGAGGTTCGTAGATTTTCCCGGTTCAATGGAAAAACAGCCGTGGGTATTGGAATCAAAAAACAACGTGGCGCCAATGCTGTGCAAGTTGCTCGCGCGGTGAAAGCGCAGGTCGAGTCCATTCGCAAAACTCTTCCAAAGGGGATGGATATTCATGTCAATTTTGACTCGACAAAATTCATCGAACAATCCATTCATGAAATGAATAAGCATTTATTGTTGGCTGTTCTTTTAACTTCCTTGGTCTGCTGGATGTTTTTAGGAAGTTGGTCTGCAACATTCAATGTTCTTTTATCGATTCCAACTTCAATTATGGGAGCCTTCATTGGTCTTTATTTCTTTGGGTTTACTCTGAATACATTCACTCTCTTAGGTTTAACGTTGGCGATCGGAATCGTGGTCGATGATGCCATCATGGTGTTGGAAAATATTTTTCGTTACAATGAAAAAGGAGTTGGAAAAGTTGAGTCGGCAATTATCGGAGCTCGAGAAATCAGCTTTGCGGCGATGGCAGCTTCTTTAGCCGTTGTTGCTATTTTTCTTCCGGTGGCTTTTATGAAGGGAATCATTGGAAAGTTTTTCTTGCAGTTTGGAGTCACGATTTCTCTGGCCGTTATGTTGTCTTTGCTGGAGTCCTTAACCATCACACCAATGAGATGTGCCAGCTTTGTCCATCATGGACAGCGAACAACGAGACTGGGTCAGGCCTTTGAAAATGGAATGAAGTTTTTAGAGCGAACTTATTCTCAACAATTGACTTGGGTATTAAAATTTCCAAAGTCGGTTGTTTTTGCCAGCGTGGTGTTTACGGTACTGTCTTTTGGATTGGTGAAGTGGATCAACAAAGAATTTATTCCCACGCAAGATCAGTCTTTGTTTATCGCGCGATTGAATCTTCCTGTGGGTGTTTCTTTAGCCTACACGAACGAGCAAACATTGAAAGTGGAGCAATGGTTTCGCTCTCGATCTGAAGTGAAACAGATCTATGCTTCCGTGGGAGGTTTTGGAAGTGGGGGATCCTCTGACGCTAATACGGCCATGTTGTTTGTCAGTTTATTGCCTAAAGGGCAGAGGGGTATCGATGCTGCCAGCGGGAAGGAATTGTCTCAACAAGAGTTTATGGCTTTGGCTCGTAAGGAAGTCGCCAAGATCAAAGATGTTCGTCCTGTGATGATGGATCTTTCGATGCGAGGTTTTTCTTCAGGAAAAGGTTATCCTTTTGAGTTTACAATTTTGGGACCCAAGTGGGATCAGTTGGGTGAGTACAGTCAGAAGATGAAAGAAGAGAT
>CAZFSX010000073.1:0-10357 GCA_964522115.1 uncultured Pseudobdellovibrionaceae bacterium
CTGATCTAAAGAGATTTTCATTGAGACTTGGGGAGCGCATATCTTTTGCTTCATCAGCAGGTTCAATTGCCTCATCAAATGTCATGAAAACCTGTAACTGTTCTTTAAGAATTTTAGAAGCTAAAGCAACTGCCTCATCTGGCTTCAAAGATCCATCTGTCCATACTTCCAAATCAAGAGCATCATAATCAGTTCTTTGACCAACACGAGCGTTAGAAACGTTATAATTCACTTTTCTGATTGGACTGTATAATGAATCTACAGAAATATAACCTAGAGGCAAACGCTCATCTCTATTTTCAGTCGGCTGGTATCCACGTCCAAACGTCACAATGATATCAGCTTCGAATGATCCTTGAGCACCAATCGTTGCAATATGTTGATCAGGATTTAAAACTTCAATAGATTCGTTACAAACGATATCAGAGGCTTTAACAACACCTGGTCCAGTTTTTTTAATTCTCAAAGTCTGCGGCTGCGGATCAAACTGTCGAAAACGTACTTCTTTCAAATTCAAGATAATATCAGAAACATCTTCCAAAATATCGGGCATAGTTGAAAACTCGTGCGAAACACCAGTTAACTTCACTGCAGAAACTGCAGAGCCCATCATTGAATTTAAAAGAATACGACGTAAAGAATTACCAAGAGTAACTCCAAACCCTTTTTCCAGGGGTCTTACGACAAACTTCATATAGTCATCGCGCTGAGAATCTTTATCAACCTCGAATCCCTTCGGCTTGATCAATTCTCTCCAAAACTTGTAATAGTGCCCTTGCATAAAAAGCCCCCAGCAATGTTATCTTGAGTAGTACTCAACGATCATGTTTTCTTCAACAACCAATGTTACCTCATCCCTTTGAGGAACATCTTTAACAGTCCCTTTAAACTCTGCACGAGAGCTTTCAAGCCAAGATGGTACATTTGTTCGGTTTGCAGACTCAACGGCTTTAACTACATGAGCACCAGCACGAGAAGCTTGAGCAACCTCTACAACATCACCTTTTCTTACACGAAAAGAAGGAACATTAACGCATTTACCGTTTACCAGGATATGCCCATGCGAAACCATTTGTCTAGCTTCACGACGAGAAGTAGCAAAACCCAATGTATAAACAACATTGTCTAAGCGTAATTCAAGCAAGCGCAGCAATGCAGTTCCCGTTACATCAGCACCGCGATCAGCCAACGAAAAATACTTCCTAAACTGACGCTCAGAAACACCATAGTATCTTTTCGCCTTTTGTTTTTCTCGCAACTGCAATGCAAACTCTGAGAACTTCAAACGACTTTGCCCATGTTGACCAGGAGGATAAGGGCGTCTTTCAAAAGAGCATTTATCCGTCATACATCTATCACCTTTTAAAAATAACTTTGCATTTTCTCGGCGACACAACTTGCAAACACTTTGCTTTACACAACTCATTTTATCAACTCCCGATTAAATTCTACGACGTTTAGGTGGACGACAACCATTATGCGGTACCGGCGTCACATCTTTCAAAGAAAGAACTCGCATACCGATGGCAGCAAGAGCACGAACTGCTGGCTCTCTCCCCGCTCCAGGTCCTTTTAAGAAAACATCAACTGATCTCATACCACAATCCATTGCTTTCTTAGCAGCATCTTCCGCCGTTACTTGCGCAGCAAACGGAGTACCTTTTCTACTTCCCTTAAAACCCATCATTCCAGCACTTGACCAAGAAACTGTATCGCCATTCGGGTCAGCAAAGGTAACAATAACGTTACCAAATCCAGCCGAAACATAGCAATTTCCTTGAACAACATTCTTTTTTTGTTTCTTTTTTACAACAGCCTTTTTTTCTACAACCATAACATCCTCAATTAAACGGCTTTCTTCTTATTAGCTACAGTTTTTCTAGGCCCTTTACGTGTACGAGCATTTGAACGAGTTCTCTGCCCACGAACAGGTAAACCCTTACGATGTCTTAAACCTCGAAAACAATTCAAATCCATCAAACGCTTAATCGCCAAACCTACATCACGACGCAAATCACCTTCAATTTTAAATCCAGATTCAATGTATGCACGAATTTTTGCTACATGATCATCAGTCAAAGCATCCGTTCGTAATGAATGCGGAATTCCCACAGATTCACAGATTTCTCGCGAACGAGCATTTCCAATTCCAAAAATATATGTCAATGCGACTTGAACTCGCTTGTTTCTAGGCAAATCGACACCTGCAATACGCGCCATAACTAACCCTGCCTTTGCTTATGCTTAGTATTTTCACAAATTACACGAATAACACCACTACGTTTGATGATTTTGCATTTATTGCAAATCTTCTTAACCGAAGGTCTCACTTTCATAATACCCACCATTTCTTTGGCAATTCACACTCGAAGAGAACCTGCCTAACACAAACAATATTACTTGTCCAAACTAATTAATAAAAATCTTATCGCAAAGCGCTGACTTTATATCTTGATGTACTAAGTCAATAGCTTTGTCGCCTTTAACCGATCTAAAAATGCCACGATGAAAATAAAAATCCTTAAGTGGTGACGTGTTTTTTTGATAAGCATCAAGCCTGTTTTTGATCACATCCTCTTGGTCATCACTTCGATGGACCAATTTTCCACCACACTTGTCACAAATTCCATCAACTTTTGAAGGCGAAGCCTTCACGTGAAAAACAGAGCCACAACTCGTACAGCTACGACGACCACACAATCTCTCTACTAATGCCGCTGAATCGACCTCTAAAAAAATTGCTACACTAACAAAAAGTCCTGCATCTTCAAGCATGCTCTCTAAAGCCACAGCTTGCGCTGTAGTGCGAGGGAAACCATCCAATATAACTAGTGACGATGTACTTCCAAGAATCTTTTCTTTCACAAGTTTTATCACAATTTCATCAGAAACAAGAGCACCAGAATCCATGAGACCCTTGACAGCCTTACCCAATTCAGATCCTGAAGCAACAGCAGCTCTTAATAAATCACCAGTGCTGATTTGCAAAGCCCCCATTTTTTCTACTAAAAATGAGGATTGCGTACCTTTACCTGCTCCTGGAGGTCCAAATAGGATAGAAATCAAAATTGAACCCTCCTGCTACGAAGTTTTGCACCCTTGAGCATTCCTTCATATTTCACAGAGATAAGATGAGACTGGATTTGCTGAGAAGTATCTAGAGCAACTCCTACCAGAATCAATAACGATGTTCCGCCAAAAGCAAAGGGTATTTTCTCGCCAACGAGAATACCTGGCAATACACAAAGGACACTCAAATAGACAGCGCCCAGAACATTGACTCTATCTAAAACATATTGAATGTAGTCAGAAGTACTCTTTCCTGCACGCACGCCAGGTATAAATCCGCCGTACTTTTTCAAGTTATCTGCAATCTCTGTTGGATTGAAAACAACTTCTGTGTAAAAAAAGCAAAAGAAAACGATCAAACTAACAAAAAGTACATTATAAAGAGCACCTGATGGACTCAAGGCCGCCTGTAGAGAACTTAAAATTGATCCACTAACAAATGAAGCTACGGTGGCTGGAAATAGAAGCAGCGAGTTCGCAAAAATTGGAGGAATCACACCTGAAAAATTTACTTTAATAGGTAAATGTGACGTTGGAGCTCCCATAGCCCCCATAGAAGGTCCTGCAACTCTTTGCGAATAATTAATAGAAATACGCCTCTGAGCAACTTCAATATAGACAACACACGCTATAATTGCCACCATAAAAACAACTAGCATGAGCGCAACAAAAGCACTGATTTCATTATTTTGAACCAACTGGAGCAATCTGTTTGCTCCGGATGGAACTGATGCAGCTATTCCCGTAAAGATAATTAAGCTAGATCCATTACCGATACCTCGCTCTGTAATTTGCTCTCCCAGCCACATAATAAACGCAGTTCCAGCTGTAAGAGTAATTACCGTCATTAAGCGAAAAGGTAGAAATCCAACATAGGGAGATATAACTAACATTTTCTTCTCAGGACTAACCTGCCCAAGAAGCCAGCTGCTAATTGCGTACCCCTGAATAATAGCTAATACAATTGTAGCGTAACGTGTATATTGAGAAAGCTTCTTTCTTCCTGCATCGCCTTCTTTTTTTAGGCTTTCTAACTGAGGTATTGCAGAAGACAGTAATTGAAATATAATTGACGCCGAAATGTAGGGAGAAATACCAAGTGCAAAAACACTGAACTGCATGAGTGCACCACCTGAAAAGGTGTTTAACAATCCCAATACTCCAATTGCTTTGCCTTGAAAAAAAGACATGACTGCGGCCGAGTCAACACCAGGATTGGGCAAATGCACACCAATCCTGTAAATAGCCAGCATACCCAACGTAAAAAAGATCCGTTTTTTTAGTTCGCTATTCTGCCCCAAAATAAATTTCCCCCTTAAGATGCCGTATTAATTGCCTCAGCTTTAATACCTGCAGCCTGTAAAGCTGCTAGCGCACCCGCCGAGAATTTATGTGCTTTTACAGATTTCAATGAAGCTTTTCCGGGAGCTGAGATTAAAGTATTTCCAATAACTTTAAAACCTTCTCCAGCTTTTAGCTTACCAGATGCTAGCAATGATTCAGCTGAAACTTCCCCACCAATCGTAACTAATTCATTGAGTGTTAAAACACACCACTTTGTTTCGAAAGGCTTATTTCCAAAACCTACTTTTGGCAGACGACGGATCAGAGGAGTTTGACCACCCTCAAAACCACGTCTAACTTTTCCACCAGAACGAGCAAGTTGTCCTTTATGACCTTTACCGGCAGTCTGACCTAAACCAGAACCGCGCCCACGACCAAGACGTTTAATTGAAGACTTTGATCCAGCGACTGGCGCTAGCGTACTTAACTTATTCATTATCTACCTCACAGCACTACATCAACAGTAACTAAATGTTGCAACTTAAGAATCTGACCACGCATAGCGCTATTATCAGCAACAACTACGGAATGATGTCTTTTCTTTAAACCCAAAACTTCTGCAGTTCTTCTTTGAGATTCTGTACATCCAATCAAAGAGCGAACAAGCGTAACTTTAAACTTTTTAACACTGCTCATAAACCATCTCCCAAGGAAGCTAATTAATTTTCATTATTTACAGATGCTAAACGCAACTGTTTTAAACCATCAAGAGTAGCACGAACAGCATTATGCGGATTTCGTGATCCAATACATTTTGTCAAAATATCTCGAACACCAGCTGCTTCCAAGACTGCGCGCACAGCACCACCCGCAATTACACCTGTACCGGGAGCTGCTGGTTTTAAGATAATTTCAGAAGAACCGAACTTTCCAATAACTTCGTGTGGGATAGTTCGTGAATCAACTAATGTAACTGCCAAACAGTTCTTTTTTGCAGCTCTTCCAGCTTTGCCAATTGCTTCTGGAACTTCACCAGCTTTACCTGTTCCAAAACCAACTTCACCAGTTTGATTTCCAACAACCACCAACGCTGCAAAAGAAAATCTACGCCCACCTTTAACAACCTTAGTTACGCGATTAATTGCAACAACTCTTTCTTCGAACTCCGCCCCGTTTTTTTCCAACATATATATTTTCCTTTAAAATTTCAAACCAGCTTCGCGAGCACCAACAGCTACAGCCTCAACTCTGCCATGATATACGAAACCATTTCGATCAAATACAACGTTTTGAATACCTTTTGAAAGGGCCTTCTTTGCCAACTCAACACCAACTTTTTTTGCAGCGTCTTTACCACTTAGTTTGTCTTGAGATCCTAAGGATGAAGCTGACGCCAAAGTGTTTCCCACCTGATCATCGATCAACTGAACAAAAATATGCTTTGAGCTTCTGAAAACACAAAGTCGTGGACGTTCTGCTGTTCCAATAACTTTCTTACGCACACGTACTTGTTTAACTTTTCTACTTGCTCTACGAGCTGATTCATTTTTTTTAAGAACTAATCTCATATTTCACCCTAATTATTTTCCAGCTGATTTACCGGCTTTACGACGAATATTTTCGTTAGCATAACGAACACCTTTACCCAAATACGGCTCTGGCGGTCTGAAGCTACGAATTTTTGCTGCAACCTGTCCTACCAACTCTTTATTAGCACCAGTAATCATAATGTTCGTTTGTTTTTCAACTTTGATTTCAATTCCCTCTGGAATATCGAATGAAATTGGGTGAGAAAAACCTAATGCCAACTCAAGTTTTTTACCGTTTACATTGGCACGATAACCAACACCATGCAACTCAAGTGTTTTTGAAAAACCAGCACCTACACCTACTACAGCATTTTGAAGCAAGGCGCGATACATTCCATGCAATGATCGAGTTGCTTTTGTTTCGTCACCTCGAACCAAAAGCAATTGCCTACCTTCACCAACAGTTGCTTTGATACTATTATGAAGAGCAAATTCAAGAGTTGCTTTCTTTCCCTTTACTTTAACTACATTTGAAGGATTCACTGAAACTTCAATGCCTTCACCTAAAAAAATCGGAGATCTTCCAATACGTGACATCTTCTACCTACCAAACTGAACAAATAAGTTCGCCACCAAGATTATTTCTACGCGCATTCTTTCCACTCATAACACCCTTGCTGGTGGAAACGATTACATCTCCCATTCCTGAACGAATAACAGGAATGGTATCGGCTTTAACATAAACACGACGACCAGGTCGACTCACTCGATCTAAGGAGCTAATCTGTTTTGTTGCTTCACTTCCTGCGTGCAAATAAACACGCATAAATTCTACACCACCACTTTTTGCAACCTTAACATTTCTGACAAATCCCTCTTGCAAAAGAATATCAGCCACACCACGACAGATACCTGAGCTCTTTACGTCAACTTTTTCTTTACCAGCCTTAACAGCGTTTCTTACTACAGTCAAAAAATCGGCAACTCTATCCATAATACTCCACCTTCCTACCAGCTGGCCTTTGTTACACCAGGCAACCGTCCCTCAAGAGCTAGCTTGCGAAACGCCAAACGGCATAGACCAAATTTTCTATAATTACCTCTAGGACGTCCCGTCAACTCACAACGAGTGATTACACGGCATGAAGAAGTATCGCGAGGCAACGCCTGCAATTTTTTACGAGCAACTGCTCTTTCATCTTCTGAAAGTTTTTGATTACAAGCGTCTTCACGCAACTTCTTACGAAAATCAAAATATTTTGATGAAGTTGCTTTGCGACGGTTATTTTTTTCGATACTAGCTTTTCTAGCCATGAAATCTCCCACCAATAGTCTTATTTACGAAATGGAACGCCAAGAGCTTCAAGTAATGCCTTACCTTCAGCATCATTCTTTGCAGTCGTACAAATTGTAATATTCATACCACGAACTTTTTCAACACGATCATAGTTGATCTCAGGAAATACAATATATTCCTTCAATCCCATATTAAAGTTACCACGACCATCAAATCCACGTGGAGAAATTCCACGAAAATCACGAACTCGAGGCAAAGCAAATGCATTTAATTTTTCAAGAAAAGCCCACATGCGATCGCGTCGAAGAGTAACCCGAACTCCTAATGGAATCCCTTTGCGCAGTTTAAAGTTAGAAATTGCTTTCTTCGCCTTAGTTATAACTGCCTTTTGACCCGCAATAGCAGTCATTTCATCAGCAATTGTATTCAGAATCTTTGGATTTTGCACAGCATCCCCAGTTGATATACTCAATACAATTTTTTCAAGCTTAGGTATTTCCATAATAGAACTTAAACCCAGGCTTTTTTGCAATGAAGGCGCAATTTCTTTTTTAAATTTTGTTTCTAATTGACTCATTTCCAACCTCTACAATACTTCCGGAGCCAGAGAAACAATTTTCACAAATTGCTTTGCTCTCAACTCTCTAGCTACTGGACCAAAAATGCGAGTTCCGATTGGTTCTTTTGCTGCATTTACAAGAACAGCAGAGTTCTCATCAAAACGAATATAACTTCCGTCTTGACGTCGAATTTTATGGACTGTTCTAACAACAACTGCTTTTGCCACATCACCTTTTTTTACCTTTGAACTTGGTAAAGCATCTCTGATAGATACAACAATGATATCTCCAACAGAAGCATATCGTCGCTTAGAACCACCTAAAACTTTGATACACATAACTTCTTTAGCACCTGAATTGTCTGCTACTGAAAGTTTAGTTTGCATTTGAATCATAAAAAACCACTATCCTTTCACTGGCTCTACAACATTCACAAGAGTCCATCTCTTTGTCTTACTCAATGGACGAACCTCACGAATTGACACCTTATCCCCAACTTTAGCCACATTATTTTCATCATGTGCCTTAAATACCGAACTACGTCGAAGATACTTACCATATTTTTTATGCTTTACAAGGCGATAGATAAGAACAGAAATTGTCTTATCCATTTTGTTTCCAACAACTTCGCCTACAACTTCAATTTTACGACCTCTTAAATTTTGTGTAGTCACAACATGCCTCCAATTACTGCTTCGCTGCGATTGCGGTAGCAACTCGAGCAATATCACGCTTCATAGCACGAATCTCAAGAGGGTTACTAACCTGACCAACTGAATTTTTCAAACGAAGTTCAAACAACTTTGAACTCATTTGAGATTTTTTCTTTTTTAACTCAGCAACTGATAAATCTTTTACTTCAGCAAACTTCATATCTACTCCCTAACCAAAAACTTTGTTTTGAATGGAAGTTTGTGAGCAGCTCTTTCAAAGGCTTCTTTCGCTTGCTCAACGGTAACACCATTCATTTCAAACAAGACTTTACCTGGCAAAACTTTAGCAACCCAAAATTCCGGATTACCCTTACCACTTCCCATCCTTGTCTCTGCTGGCTTCTTTGTAACAGGAGTATGAGGAAACACTCGAACCCACACTTTTCCACCACGTTTAATGCTTCGTGCAATTGCAATACGTCCGGCTTCCAACTGACGGGCTGTCAAACGACCACCTTCAGTAGCCTGCAACGCAAAGTCTCCGAAACTAATTTCTGAACCACGATGAGCGACACCATTCATGCGGCCAACAAACTGTTTTCTCCATTTAACTCTTTTAGGACTTAACACGACCAGCCTCCTGCGCTTCACGAGCTGACAATACATCACCCTTGTAGATCCAAACTTTTAATCCAATAATACCATAAGCAGTTGATGCTTCAGCAGTTCCATAATCAATATCCGCTCTCAATGTATGCAAAGGAACGCTCTTTTCGTTATACCACTCACTTCGAGCGATTTCTGCACCATCAAGTCGACCAGAAACGCGAATTTTGATTCCACGCACCCCTGCTTTGATAGCTGCAGCCATTGCTTTCTTCATCGCTCGTCTCCATGAGACACGCTTCTCTAATTGCTGCGCAATACTTTCAGCAACTAATTGAGCATCCATATCTGGTTTACGAACTTCATGAATAGAAATAAAAACTTCATTCGGTGTTAATTTCTGAACATCAGCTTTAAGAGAATCAATTCCTGTTCCCTTTTTTCCAATAACAACACCTGGACGAGCTGTTGAGATTATGATTTTAATTTTTTTTGCAGCACGTTCCATTTCGATTTTAGCAACGCCCGCGTGCTTCAATTTTTCTTTAAGATAAATTCTTAAACGAAGATCTTCATGCAAGTTATTAAAGTAATTGATTCCCTTTGCATACCAACGAGAATCCCATGTACGAATCACACCAACTCTTAGACCAATCGGATTAACCTTTTGTCCCACGACTACCTCTCACCAAGAATAACGTTAATATGGCTAATTTTCTTACGAACACCAGATGCTCTGCCTTGCGCACGTGGTCTGAATCGTTTCAAGGTTGGCCCCTGATCTACAGAAATTGTTTTCACGTACAAACGATCCAAACTCATAAGCTTTCGATCATCAGCGTTTGCTACAGCTGATTCGATTAGTTTTTTAATCATACCGGCTGCTTTTTTGTCCATAAACGTCAACGATTTGATAGCCTCATCAACGTTTTTCCCACGAACTACATCTGCAACAAGTCTTGCTTTTTGTGCACCAATTCTTGCGAATTTCAATTTTGCAACAGCTTCCATCTCATCCACCTATTTCTTACCTGCTGCACCTGACACAGGAGCTGCCTTCTTTTCAGCATGCCCATGGAAGGTACGTGTAGGAGCGAACTCACCCAACTTGTGACCAATCATATTTTCAGTAACATAAACAGGAACGAACTTTTTGCCATTATGTACTGCAAAGGTCAACCCTACAGACTCAGGAAAAATTGTTGATCGACGTGACCATGTTTTAATTACTTTTTTATCACCACTTTTTAATGCCGTTTCGATTTTTTTTAGCTAGATGATTATCGATAAACGGACCTTTTTTTACTGAACGTGCCACAATAACCCCTATTTACGTCTCTTAATGATTGAGAAGTTTGT
>CAZFSX010000074.1:0-10295 GCA_964522115.1 uncultured Pseudobdellovibrionaceae bacterium
AGGCTGTTCCAGTGCCGGTGAAATTCACAATGAATATGTTTATGATGAAAGCCTGAGTGTTTCCATTTGTTGCTTTGAAAAAACAAAGTTGAAAGTCTACGAAACGAATATCCATCAATCCGAAGACTCTTTTGTTGCGGGAGAAAACATTGGAAAACAACTTCTGACAAAAGACCTTCAAGGTATTTTTCTGCTGTCGGAAGGACTGACTGTCAATGGAACAGAACTCACTCGTGGCATCAATACCGTTGTTCAAAAAGATCATGCTGTGGTGATCAGTGGTGGACTCAGTGCTGATGGATCGAGTTTTCAATCCACCTATACGATTCATGGTTCTGATGTTCGCAGTCACCGTGTCGTGGCTGTGGGATTTTATGGTCATGACATTCAAATTGGAACAGGATCTTTTGGAGGATGGGATGCCTTTGGCCCCCTTCGAACAGTGACCAAATCCACTGCGAACATCTTGTATGAGTTGGATGGCAAACCTGCCCTTGAGCTGTACAAGCAGTATCTCGGCCAAGAAGCTGAAAAACTTCCAGGTTCTGCTCTTTTATTTCCACTTTCTATCAGTACTGGATCTCGCAAAAATATTGTTCGCACGGTCCTTGCTGTCAATGAGTCGGAACAATCTATGACTTTTGCTGGGGATATTCCTGAAGGTTCTTCCGCTCAATTGATGAAAGCCAATTTTTCCCACCTTGTCACGGGAGCTGAAAATGCAGCGATGTTTGCAGGAAAAAATCTGGATAAAAATGAAGCTTGCCTGGCGATTGCTATCAGTTGCGTTGGACGCCGTCTGGTCTTAGGTGAAGCGATTGAAGACGAAACTGAAGCGATCAAAAACATCCTTCCCCAGGGCACACTTGTTTCCGGATTTTATAGCTATGGAGAACTTTCTCCTCATGGTGAATATGGATGCGATTTGCACAATCAAACCATGACATTGACTGTGTTTCAGGAAAAGAAAGCCGCTTAATTGATGAAGAATCCTCGACTGCTTCGCTTACTAAAAAAAATGGGATTTTCCGAAAAGGAAGTTCCCCATTCACTTTCTCAATGGGAAGAGTTTTTAATTCACGTTGAAAAGAGTTTTTCGGAGTCCGAGGACAACCGTGTGCGACAAGAAAACTTGATCAATGTCGCCACATTGGAAATGAATCGTCTTTACAAAGAACTGGAAGAAAAATCACAGGCCGAACTTGCCGAGTCTCGAGCCAAATCTTTAGCCGCAGCAAAAATGGCTAGCCTTGGTGAAATGGCATCGGGTGTGGCCCATGAAATCAATAATCCCTTGTCCGTGATTCAAATGAATGCTCATCATATTTTAAAACGTCTTCATAGTGACAAAGCAGAAATTCCAGACTTGGAACAAAGGATTGAAAAGATTTATAAAACAACTCAACGAATTGAGAAAATTATTAAGGGATTAAGGTCCTTTGCTCGTGACGGAGCCAAGGATCCATTTGATATCACTTCACTAAAAACAATCGTCGAGGATACTCTTGAACTTTGTGCTGCACGAATGAAATCTCACGACATAGAATTAATCATAAAGAATGAACTTCCTGATATTGATATCGAGGCACGACCAATTCAATTGAGCCAAGTTCTTTTGAACCTTCTCAACAATTCTCACGATGCTATTTTAGAATTATCTGAAAAATGGGTTGAGCTTCATATTTTTCAAAATCAAGACTTCATCCGCATTCAAGTCACAGACTCAGGACAGGGCATCCCATTATCCATTCAAGAAAAACTGATGACACCTTTTTTTACAACCAAGGAACCTGGTCGAGGCACAGGACTTGGACTCAGCATTAGCAAGGGAATTATCGAATCACATCAAGGGCGTTTTTTTATTGATAACGACTGCAAAAACACACGTTTCTGTATAGATATTCCCGAACGTCAATCTTCCGCTCAGACGAACAAGAAGGCCTCGTAGTTTCCACAAGGCCTTCTTTGAAAAAAATCAATTTATAAACTTACTGTGTTTTCTTTTTGAAGCTGGATGTGAAGTTGTTCATGGCAATGAATAAACTCCCGAGGCAATGTATTTTCAAAAATTTGAAAGAATTCCCTGTGCGATTGCATTTCCTGCGTCCAAGCAACAGGCGACAAACTCATCACTTGATCAAACTGTGCCTGAGAAAAATGGGTTCCTTCAAAATCCATATCGTTGAAGCTGGGTGAAAACCCTAAGCTTGTACGAACGGCAGAAGCTGTTCCTTCCAAACGTTCAAACATCCATTTAAGGACGCGCATATTATCCCCAAACCCTGGCCAAATAAATTTTCCTTGTGCATCTTTACGAAACCAATTCACCATAAAAATCGAAGGCAATTTATTTGTTTTTTGAGCAAAACTTAACCAGTGTTGGAAATAGGTTCCCATGTTGTATCCACAAAATGGCAACATCGCCATAGGATCTCGACGAACAACTCCCACTTGCCCTGTTGCAGCAGCCGTTGTTTCAGATCCGATGGTCGAAGCAAAGTACACTCCATCCAACCAATCTTTCGCCTGAGTCACCAAAGGAATTGTATCCGCGCGACGACCTCCAAAAATAAAACCTTCGATGCTCACACCCTGAGGATCTTCCCAAAGTGGATCAATGGAAGGACATCGAGCCGCTGAAACAGTGAATCGTGCATTCGGATGAGCTGCTTTGCGACCGCAGTCAGGAGTCCACTCCTGCCCCTGCCAATCGGTCAATTTTGCCGGCATTGTTTCGGTCATCCCCTCCCACCAAACATCACCATCTTCTGTCAATGCGACATTGGTAAATAAGGTATCAGATTCGATCGTCTTCATGGCATTGAAATTTGTTTTGTAGCTGGTGCCTGGTGCAACACCAAAAAATCCAGCTTCTGGATTGATGGCGCGCATTTCCCCGCGATCGTTCAATTTGATCCAAGCAATATCATCCCCAATGGTACTGATTTTCCATCCATCCAAAGCAGGAGGGGGAATCAACATCGCAAAGTTTGTTTTTCCACAAGCTGATGGAAATGCAGCTGCAAAATATTTTTTCTCTTTTTTCGGAGACTCAACACCGACGATCAACATATGCTCTGCCAGCCAAGACTCATCCCGACCCATGGTGGAAGCAATACGAAGAGCAAAACATTTTTTACCCAACAAAGCATTGCCACCATAACCACTTCCAAAGGACCAGATTTCTCGAGTCTCTGGATAATGAACAATGTATTTATTTTCTTTATTGCAAGGCCATTTTAAATCCTGCTGTCCAGCTTGCAAAGGATAACCGACGGAATGAACACAGCGAACAAAGTTTCCATCGGAGCCCATTGCTTCCAAAGCCGCTTGCCCCATGCGAGTCATACGTTTCATATTCACGACAACATAGGCAGAATCCGTAATTTCAACACCCAATTGTGAAATCGGCGAACCCACTGGCCCCATACTGAACGGAATCACATACATGGTGCGACCACGCATACACCCCTGAAAAAGTCCTGATAAAGTTGCACGCATTTGAGTTGGGTCTTGCCAATGATTGGTAGGACCTGCATCTTCCTTTTTTTCAGAACAAATAAATGTACGATCTTCCACGCGAGCCACATCACTTGGATCAGAACATGCAAGGTAGCTATTGGGACGTTTTGCAGGATTCAAAGGACGCAAGACGCCTTGCTGAACCATCTGTTGCAACAACATCTGATCTTCCTGTTCTGAACCATCACACCAAAAAATTTGGTCTGGTTGAGTTAAGGAAGCTATTTCAAGAACCCATTCTTGAAGCTTTGGATGTTGAATATTCATGGTACAATGGGTTTGAAATTTCATGCGATCCCCCTTTAGATTCAAATGAATGATAATTGGGAAAGATCTGACCTTGATTTTGACAAAAACGCAAGACTGGTCGCTTCCAAACTCCGATCAAGAAACGACCAGCTTCCATTCTATTTGGATCGAGAAAATGCTGAAGCCTTAGGCGCTGTGTCTTTTTTGTCCTTCGAAGGTGAGTCTGAATTCCCGCCCTTTTCAGGATCTTGATCTTCCGACGCTGGCGGAGGCACCACCGGCACCCATTTCCAGGATTGCTTTTCAATATCCGTCAACCAATGCAAACGTGGCCCATAGGCCCCCATTTCACCAAAGACCTGAACCGAGTTTTCAGCTGACGAAATTAAGACAAGCCCAGCATTGCGTCCCTGATCTGACACATAGTTTTGAAACCAATCTGTCACATCAAAACATAAATGCATTTTTAATTGGCAAGATTGAAACAGTGTTTTTTCAGGTTCAGGTGCACTCACGGAAGAAGAAGATGGATTCGTAGCCGGGGCCGAAGGAGCAGATATCAGCTTGGGCACAGAGCAGGTCATTGGATCAAAATCTGATCCTGCTGTCCAATCCCCTCCTCGGAAGGGATGGGCTTTTTTCCAAGTTGCCATCATCATCCAATTTGTTTTTAAGGCACAGACCTTCAAACTGCTGACAGCTAAATCTCTTTGCTGAGTATTCGCTAAGGACACTCGTAAAATAACGGCTCCTGAACTTTTGTCTTTCAATAAATCCTGTTCAAAACTTTCATACTTCATCAAAAGCCGTGATTTCTGATTCAAAGGATAAACATCTTGAGAATAAGTTTGAATGTCTTGTGGATTTTCAATGTCTTGATGAATTAACTTGATGGCATCCATGGATCGAACAACTTCTTTTTTCTCCACTGTGTTGGAAGACTCTAATCGATATTCTCCGCTGCAGCCCATCTGACTTAAAATCAAAAATGAAAAGACCGGTATGAAAATATTTTTTTGGGAAATCTTATATTTTTTCATCTATGACCTACCTTAAAAACTATATGAAATTTGTGTTTGAAGTTGCTGAGTTCCAAGACCTTTTTGCATGACATTCGCCAAGTCGTCATAGCTATAACCAGCTGTACGATCGATGATGGTTTTTGCCAAGACAGCCACTCGAAATCCCTGGTAATTGTAGGCAAGTTCGGGCCCTGCACTCAGCAATCGAAATTTGGCGCTTCGGAATTCAAAATTTCCACCCTTCATTTCGTATCCCTGACTCTGAGTCAGATCTAAAATCCCACCCAGTTGGAATCCCTTATAATAAGCACCCGCACGAAGAACCACATCTAAGCTACTGCCATAGTTATAATGATATTCAATACGTCCAACTTTTTGATCGATCGTGCTGCTGGCTGTATATCCTAGTCGGTTTTCAATGTAAAAAAATGATACTTGACGACTCAGGCTTAGCCCCACAGATTTTAAATCACGAGTTAATGGTGTGGACTTGATTTCATCATCCGCAAGACTCACGCTGGAAAATTCGACCCAAGCATCCAAATCAAAATCCCGATAAGTTACCAATCGCTTACGCGCTGAAAGCCTGAGCGGACCCATCACTGAATTTTGCTGATCACGAGTCAAATAGTTAAATTCGATTCCAATTCCTGTTGTGTCGTAGTCATCTCCAAAAGGATGTAAAAAACTTTGCAAAGAATGCATCGAACTGATGGGCATCAGTGACTGAGGATCTTTTTGATTAAATGTTGTGCCAGTGTACGAAAGTTGACTGGGTCTTTCAAGAACACGCAAAGGCTTTGCAGATGAGAGGCGATTCACACCAAAAACAGCCTCATATTTCTGGACATCAGCTTGTTCGGATTTTTGAATCCAAGTTTTTGTGATTTCACGAACACGATCCGTGGAAGCCTCTGGAGCCGTCAGCGACAAAGTGATTTCTGAAACCGCTTTTTCATTTTCGCGAACAGCGGCTGGAAGAGCGCGATGAAGTGCTTCGTGAATGTGCAAAGCCACCAATTGCTTCGAAGTTAAAGACAAAGCAATGGGAAAGAACCGTGTCGCAGCTGCAGGCTCTGCAAATGTACGAGCATAAATTTTCTTTCCATCTTCCGAAACATCAAGGCCTTGATCTTGGCGGGGATCTGCAGGGACATCTTTGCTTGCTAAAAACAAATCGGATTTTTCAAGTTCCTTTTGCAAGCTTCCCAAACCATCAATCCCTTGAGTATTTAAGTTTTTTAAGATCTGCAAGGCTTGTTGCCGAGTCTCTATCAAGACACCGGATTTCACGGCCGATAAATCTTCTAGGTCTTGTCCCTCATCCGCATTTCCTACCCGTGTCACACTGGCATGGGAAAAACCTGCTAAGAAAATAAGTATCCAGCAAAATCTGCGTGCCAGATTTGTTTCTTGAACCATCATAAATTTTCTCCTTCACTGATCGGAAAAAAGGCAACCTCAAGATGGAATACGTCGTCACCATTTTTTCGATAATATTTTTGAATCATACGTTCTTGAAATTCGCGAATATCCATTTTCATTTTCTGCAAATCATCCCAATGGCAAGCCATTGAAACGCCGCTGACTTCGCGCTCCTGCGGTCCGTGCAGTTGCAAAGATTGAATGGCCTTTTCTAACATCTGTGTGTGATACTGCCGAATGGCCACATAGGAATTGGCTTTTTCACTCATCACATAATCTTGATTGGCAGAAGCACCCTTTTCATTCAAAGTCACACAACCGATTTGGATCAATCTTTCCATGGCCATCTTCGCCACTTGCTCTTGAATCCTCAGACGTTGTGCCAACCATTTGGCATCCCACTGAAAACCTTCGCAATCCATCAAATTTAAAATCGCAAAGTGCTCCCACTGGGAAACCAGCTCAAACTCCTGTTGGTTCAATTGACGAACCTTTTCGATGGACGTGACAGACTTCTGGATTTCAGTTGTCGATATCTGCCTTCCCGTCAGCGATTGATACCATTGGGATTTTTCTTGTTCAGAAGCGCCCAACCTTATAGCAATTCTTTCAATCGTCTTGGGAGTGATCCCACGCACACCCTTCATCATTTCAGAAAGCGCCCCGGGACTGATTCTTAAAAAACGAGCAAAAGCCCTGAGCGAGTATTTGGGGTTTGTGCGCATACGAGCTTCAAGCTCCTGCTGCAATCTTTTTTGAAGTGTTTGTGTTTCCATGCTTTGAACTTAAAAGGAATTCCAAAAATTGAAAAGTGAATTTGGAACATAGTGTTCCAGACTGGTGGAACACTCAAACATGGAGGAGTATGCCTGTCCCTTCACCTGTTCAAATTGAAAATCCTAGCATTGGACGGCCTTGCAGCTATGTGCCTTAAATCTCATGGGATTCCTCCCGTGATTTTTCTTGCCCTCTCAGCGTCAAGCCCTAAGACGTGACTATACTTTTGACACCTTTCGACCTATATTTTTTTCAAAGTTCGAACTTACTTCGAATCAAAAAAAGGAGAACCTATGAAAAAAATGATGATGTCCGTTGCGTTGATGATGGGATTGATGGGCGCAGGTTGTGCACATATGTACAAAGGCCATTGTGGAGAATGTGCAAAAAAAGAAAAATGTGCTGAATGCGAAAAGAAATCTGATTGCAAAGGCGAATGCGATAAAGACGCAAAAAAAGATGAAGCTAAAAAATAATTTTTCCCTTTGATCTTTTTTATAAGAAAATCAAAAGCCTTAGATATTGAATCTAAGGCTTTTTTGCTATCAGTTGAAGGCACTCAAAAAAAGTATCCTCCGCACGAATTCTAAAAAATGACGGACTTAATTTTTTCTAGAAATAAAAGACTGAAGCGATTGGCTGCCAGATATTCTTGATTGAAAATCTGTTTTTTCACATCGTTATAATCCACACGGGCTTTCCCCATTCGGATAATGCAATTTTGATCAATCAACTCTGAAAATTGAATCAAAGATGCTTCAGCAGGAATTTTCTCTGAACGTGGTTTGTTTGGAAAACCTTTCTGATCCGCTTGTTCATGGGTCGAGATAATAATTTGTTTAACATTTTCAGGAATCGGCAATCGGCGAGACAATCCCTTATTCAAGCTGGACAAAGGATGCCTTTCATACTCTACACGTTGCTCATCATTCAGCTTCATGGATTCAATATTTCTTAAAATTTTCGTGGTTTTTGGATCCAAATCAATCAAAGCCACATCAGCGACAAGAGCTGAAATCATCACGTCTTTGGGTTCTCCAATACCTGACATCAGCGAAAATAAACCTGCGTAGGCTGCAATGGCGGGAGCACGCTCAATACTTCCAAATTCACCGATGGATGAATTATTGATAATTTCCCAAGCTTCTCCAACGGCACCCAAACTCATGATCACATCACTGGCTAAAGTTGAACAACGCTCGTACAGATCTTTTCCTGCTTGAAAAGATGCGTACTCACTTTGATCCGTTAATAACATCACTAGCTGAACATAAGTATCACAGAAGGTCAGAAACTGAGCTCGACAACGACTCTTCAAACCGGCGGCGGTTTTATCTTGGTAGGTATCAATATATTTGCGATACTTATCCAAATCTTCTCGTCGAATATAAACTTCTCCAACAGACTCTAATTTCGAACGACGACTTTCATTCAACTGAACTCCACGAATCACAACGGGCAGAAACTTTTGATTCAATGGCATCAGATGATACACAGTGAAAGGAATCTCTGTATCAACTTTCAATTCTGCAGATTTAATAGGTAAATAGGAAGCACGGACTCGCTGACTGGCAACATATTCCAATTTACTGGTATTTAATAATTCATCCTCAAGGATAACGATATTTGCCCCTGATTTTTTAACAAAATTTGCAACTTCCGGTGGAACTTTGCGATCCACAACGATCATGATAAATGCATCTTTCAGAATTTGACGGATGACTTGAACCATTCCTGAGGATTCTTCTTGCGAAGCATGAACCGCTGACAACATCACAAAGGGAACCTGATCGTATTTCTCGGAATTCTCGGCAAATTGTTCAATACTGAATTCAGAAGACATTGTGTAGCCAAATTCTTCGCAACACATCTCACAACGACGAAGAACTTCTTTTTCTTTTTCTAAGGTTATCGCTAAAAACTCTATCGCTGCCATACTCAACCTTGCTGATCTTCATCCATGATCAGTTCCAATTACAATTTAACTTGCAGTGTCTGCTGCTTTTTGATTTTTCTCAACTCCGTCACGTACTGCTTTTTGAATCACTTCAATAATTTTTTTTCGATCCCATGGTTTTGTTAAAAAACAATCCACACCTAATGGCTTCAATCGATCGGCCATGACGGAATCCCCGTGGCCTGTTAAAATGACGAAAGGGATATCTATCCCATGCGAACGAATCCACTTTAAAAACTCAATACCATTTTTTCTTGGCATATTGATATCGGACAAAACGGCATCAAAACTTTGATGCGTCATCATCTCAATAGCTTCAGCACCATCTTGAGCTTCTGAAATATGCTCGACAAAGTTCTCCAATGAGGCCTTCAGAACCTCTCGAATATCTTCTTCATCATCAACAATTAATAAACGTCCCTGAACCTTTGGCACTGCTGGACTCCTCGTTCAAGGAATAGAATAACATACAATCGAATTTTGAAAATCAAAAACCCCGGCAGAGAAAAAATTAACCCAGGGGTCTGACCTTTTGTCGAGCTTCCAAAATGGAGCGGTACTCATTCTGTATTTTTTCAAGACTAAGGTCGATAAAATGTTCGACAGAAATTTGAAATTCGCTCAAGCAAGATGTGGGTACAGGCGTCCCTTCATTCACCACATTCACTGCAAAGTGGACCATCACAGAAACTGTTGATTTTGAGGCAATGCTGATACTTAACTTTCGACCATCGATAAAAAGATCATCTCCATCACGAACAATCTTCTTATGTATCATTTCGGGACGTAACTGAATCAAAACATCGCGAATCAGGCTAGCAAAAAGGCGTTGTAAAAAAACACCTGTCACAAGTTCTCGATCAAAAATTTCAAAAATAAAATGAACCATTTCATCGCCGCAGATTTTGGCGCTTTGGCGAAGATCTTCTCCGTCGATCATGTGTTGAAAGGAGATTTGACAGGGACCCACAAAAGCCAAAACGGAATCCCCCATCACACCATAATTTAAATAGGTAAAAAGAGGTTGCAGTTGCGTTCCATCATAAGTCATTTTTTGATTTAAAATATGTTTTTGCATCGCCCTTACACCCTTCGCATTCTTTCAAAGACACAACTAAGATAGTTCCACACCCTGAGCCTTCAGTGCCCTTAAAGAGCGTTGACAAGACTCACACTGCCCACACCATTTTTCCTGAGCAAAATAACAGGGCCAAATCAACGACCAATCCACACCCAATTCTTTTCCCCAAGCCACAATTTCTGATTTATTCATGCGTGTGGTGAAACATTCAGCCTTCACATGATTGGCGGTGGAGTAAAATAAACTGGCTGTCACTTGATTT
>CAZFSX010000075.1:0-7934 GCA_964522115.1 uncultured Pseudobdellovibrionaceae bacterium
ACCACAAGGCCTGTATCTAGTTGAAGATGGTTTGATTGGAATTATTATCTACAGTTCATCTGGCGCTGAACATTTGCTCCGACTTTATAAAAAGGGACAATATTTTGGTCACCGCTCGTTATTTGCCGAAGAGTTGTATCATGCAGGATCCATTTGTCTTCAAGATTGCACGATCTCTATGATTCCCAAAAATATCGTCAACGACATTTTTCAAAACTTTCCTCAAACTCAAATGATGGTGATTCGGTATTTAGCCCAAGACTTAGGAAGGGCCGAACGCCAAAGAGTTTCAATATCTGAAAAAGAAGTGCAAAGTCGAATCGCGGAATCCCTGATCTACTTGCTGACTTTACATCCTGAATACAATTGGACTCGCAAAGAAATTGCCAGTTTTTGTGGAACGACCACAGCCACAACGATCAAAGCCTTGGCTCAACTGGAGGATCAAGGATTGATTCAACAGTCCGGTCGAAAAATTCAAATTTTGAGACGGCAAGACTTGGAAAAGTTAACCCATTAAAATAATCAACCGATTGTGTTCTAGAACATATTTTTTCCTATTCATTCAATCGATAATGGTTCCATAACAATCAAGAATAAGGAGTTCACCATGTCTCAAAATGATCGTCTTCTGTTTCATCAGCTTTTCGAACCAACCACATCGACATATACTTACCTTTTGGCAGATAAGATAACGAAGGAAGCTATCATCATTGATCCTGTGTTAGAAACCGCAGAACGAGATCTGAAGCTTCTGGAAGAGTTGGATCTGGATTTGAAATATATTTTTGATACTCATGTCCATGCCGATCACATCACTGGGGCGGGTGAATTAAAAGACAAAACCAAAGCAAAATCCTGCGTCAGTGCCTCTGCCGATGTTGAATGCGTAGATGTTCATCTGGAAGACGGGCAAACACTGACTTTTGGATCTTTCTCGATCAAAGCCATTGCAACACCAGGCCATACAGATGCCTGTATGAGTTTTCAGGTGGATGATATGATTTTCACTGGTGACGCACTACTTATTCGCGGAACAGGACGTACAGACTTTCAACAGGGATCTGCTGAAAAACTTTATCATAGCATCACTCAAAAAATCTTTACTCTTGGAGATCATATCAAAATATTTCCAGGTCATGATTACCGTGGGTTATCTCAATCTTCCGTTGCTGAAGAAAAGAAGTTCAATCCTCGTATTGCTGGAAAATCTTTGTCTGATTTTGTTAAAATTATGTCTGAATTAAAACTGGCAAATCCTAAAAAAATCCACGAAGCAGTTCCTGCCAATCTTCGATGTGGAAAAAAACAAGACGGAAAATCTTTTCATCCTCAAATTGTTGATGGTACCCCCGAAATTACAACTCATGATTTGCAGTCAAAATTGAATCATCTTTCTGAAAATGTTCTACTGATAGATGTACGAACACCTGAAGAATATCATACTGGTGAATATTCCCATATTCCAGGAACCCAATTGATTCCACTAGGACCTCAGCTAGTTGCCTTTTTGACCGATGGAGATCGAAATAAAGAAATTGTTTTTATCTGCCGAAGCGGAGCCAGATCAGGCACAGCAACTCGCCAAAGCATGGAATTAGGATATCAAAAAACCATGAATATGCAGGGAGGAATGATTGATTGGAGCAGGAAAGGGTTTCCCGTCGTTGAATAATCTACATCAGCGCAGCACGCTCTGAAAAAAGTGAGCGTGCTGATATGATTCATCTAGAGGTTTGATATGATCTTTTGTTGGATTTCTTTCATTTCCTGATCGGAACGTCGTTGCGCACGAGCAAAGGAAAGATCTGGGATGCTCCAAGCTGGGATTAAATGCAAGTGGTAATGAGGAACTTCAAAACCAGCAACCATCTGACCTACACGAGGACAATCTGTCGATTTTTGGATGGCCCGACCGATCACTTGCGCATTCTTTTGAACACGCAAGTAAATATCTTCAGGAACATTCAACCAATGATCGACTTCTTTTTTGCTAATCACCAGGGTATGCCCAAGATTGACCTGATCCAATGCTAAAAAAGAAAAGGTCAGGTCATCTTCAAAAATTTTGTAACAAGGTAATTCACCTTTCAAAATTTTCGTGAATATCGAAGCCATGGATTAGCCTCTTTTTTCTGCAGGAACCCACTTCTGTCCCATTTTTCCAGTCCATTTACCACGAGGACGGTAAATACGATTATTCGCATACTGTTCGAAAGCATGAGCTAACCAACCAGAAATACGAGATGTCGCAAAAATAGGAGTATAAAGATCGATTGGAATTCCCATCGCAAAATAAACTGTTGCTGAATAAAAATCCACATTCGGCAAAAGTCCCTTTTCGGACTGCATAGTATCGTCCAACATGGCCGACATTTCATACCAATGTGGTTGACCAATTTTTTTCGTTAACTCTTGAGAAATTTTTCTTAGTAATAAAGCTCGTGGATCGCCATTTTTATAAACACGGTGACCGAAACCCATCACTTTTTCTTTATTTGCCAGGGCTGCTTTCAAAAACTCTTTCGCTTTTTCTACGGTCCCAATACGTTGAAGCATCAACATCACTTGTTCATTGGCACCACCATGCAATGGTCCTTTCAATGCACCGATGGCACTGACAATGGCCGAATGCATATCACTTAAGGAAGATGCTGTGACACGAGTTGCGAAAGCAGAGCAGTTCAATTCATGATCCGCATGCAAAGTTAAGCACGTATCAAAAATTTTAACGAAGTAAGGATCTGGCTCTTGCCCCTTCAATGTGTACATAAAGTTGTAAGCAAGGCTTTGACCAGCACGGGGTTGAACAACATCGCGACCTTGTCGAATATTTTCAAAAGCTGTTACCAACATACCCATTTTAGCAGTTAAACGAATCGCTTTACGTTGGTTAGCTTCGACAGAATTGTCATTTGCATCTTTATCCCAATGCCCCAACAAGGAAACCGCAGAACGCAACCAAGCCATTGGATGAACACCTTTGGTTGGAATCTGTTTTAACAACTGAACAAACGCAGGTTCCAAAGTCATTTCTGCACTTAAATCGGATTTCAGTTTTTGTAATTCTGCAGATGTTGGCAAGCGATCATTCCACAAAAGAAAACTGACTTCTTCAAATGTTGAATTTTCTGCTAAATCTTCAATTGTAAATCCGCGAAAACTCAGTGTTGCATCTTGAATAGAAGAAACGGCTGTCGAGCAAGCAACAACGCCTTCAAGTCCTTTATCCAATGCACCTTCATAAATATTAATTGGGTCTGCCATGTGGTTTTTCCTTTCGATTCTCTTCTTCGATTTTATGAGCGGGGTTTATCTTGCCCAAATCCTTCTTTTTTCGCAAGCTTTATGACCCGATCTTTCACTTCCATGACAATGGCTGTTTGATCGCGTAGAGGCTCTTCCGATTGAGAAAACTTTTCGACTTGATAAAAAATTTCATTTCGCAATTCATGAACACCAGAACGTGGAGCGTTAATGATCGATTGAAGCAAGCTCATCTCACCATAAATATCATTTTGTGGATTTCGAGCTTGAACAATTCCTTCGGTGCAAAGAATGATACGATCCCGGGGGTTGAGATGAATCGACTGAGACTGGGATGGAAATGCGGAGTTCTTCTGAAATTTATTTCCTTCTGAATCAAAGGACTGAAATTTGCGGCTCTCATATTCTAATGCGCCAGCCCAAACTGGTCCTGCAAAACAATAACTCATCTCGAAACTTCGACGATCAATCACAGCGTAAAATAATCCAGAACTATCCTTCTCTTGCATCTGAGGTTGAGCTTCTTTCATGATCAACTGAACGACCTCATGTGGCAATAGTCCCTTTCTTGCCTGCATTGATCCCGAAATTTTAATAATGATCGATAATAGCAAAGCCGACATGGAGTAACCACTTGAGGAAGCCAGCAAGACCCCAAATTTCATTTTGTCATCATGCTCAAAAATATCGAAATAATCCCCTCCAGCTGTCGATCCTGCAGAGAATTTATGACTAAATTCAAAACCTGAAATACTTGGAATTTCTGTCGGAGATAGTAAACGCTGAATCTGCTGTGCTGCGCGCAACTCCCCTTGCAATTGGTGGATAATTTTTTCCAGCGATTGATTCGCCTTCACCAATTCGTGACGATACATTGAAAGCTCCGTCTCTTTCAGACGCAACTCTTCCTCTAATTCTTTGATGCGACCCATCCATTTATTTTCTTCCATGTCATGATCTTACAGAACGTCATGCAAGCTTGCATCACGTTTTTTGTTTGAAACTCTTTCTTCGACCAAATAGCAATAAAGCATGTCCCACGAACTTGACCAAAGACCACTTGACCAGGACTTCAGTGAAGAGCTGCTTGCATGGACAAAAATCACATGCCAGCTTTTTCCTATGGACCTTCGACAAGAGCTTTCAAGCAAGGTTTTATTTTGGGGTCGTAATCTGCGCCAACAAGCCATGATAGAAAATATTCATTCTGAAATGGATTTAAGTCAGTCTTTATTGAACTTTTTTTTCAAAGTGAAAAGATTCACTTCGCAAAAAAGGACCGTGCAGGATTTTCAATTGTCTTCTTGCTTGCATCAGCACGCAGGTCATCCTTTGTTATTGTGTCTGATTTTACAAAACTTAGCGACATTGATACAGATCAAAACACAGCTATTACAAATTTCTGATTCCTATGTTTTGCAATTCAACTTAAATGGCTACCCCTATTTTGTTGCACCCAATATCGCCTGCGGATTTTTAACTTTGAATGACTTTCAAAAACTGCAAAAGAAAAATGAAGAAATTGCCCTTCGAACACACATGATTCACTCCAAAGACATTGCTGACCTGTACCTGAAGGAAATCGATTTTTTTCTACCAGAAGAATCGACACATTTGCGTCTGCATTTTTTGGACTTAAAAATTCTTTTATATCCTATGGATTCTGGATCTTTGATTCGTCGTGCTTTGCTAAAAGGAAGTCTAGGATACAGAAAAGAAGCTTTTCTTGATTTTAAAAAAGCCTCTTACATTTCACGATTTGATAAAAACCCTTCGGAAGTACAAAATTATTTTAAGGAACTGTCCCTGGAATTTGGCGACTTGGTCTAGGTATGCAATCTGGATTTGCCGATCGAGGCGCCAATCGTGTTCGAAGATAGTGATCCAACTCACCCGTCATTTTTAAGTAGGATGGACCTTCTGCGATAAAATCTGCTTGCTGACAAATGGCTTGTTGAAAATCCATGATCACTTTCTGAAAGGACTCGACAGGTTTAGCAAACTTAAAAAGTAAAATATCATTGGCTTGACGTAAACTTTCTAAGTATTGATCACGTCGCAAAAGAGTATACGCAAGTTTTAACTGCACATCACTTAACCCCAGAGAATCTATGTTTGCGTGATTCTCTAATGAACGTCGAAAAGATTTCATCCAAGGGCTTCCCGCTGCAATAGAAAACTTTTGAGCATAGCTTTCATTCCATTTGCGATAATCTTGCTGTTGAGAAGCCAACTGACCTAAAAGTTCAAAATGCTTTTGATCTAAATGTCCCGAGACGGAACTGATTTGCGCATTCGCCAAATCATGAGAAAGCTCATTATCAATGATCTCCAAATATCTTAAGTACATTTTAGAATCGACAAAACGGCGTTCAGCAACTTTGAGGCGCGCCTCGAAGTCAGCTTCATCGACCAACCACTGATCGCAGACATGGGCAGGAAGTATCCATCTTTGCAGAACGCTGGCACATTTCTTTTCGGGTCCTTCATGATGTTGATCCAATTCATTTTGCAAAACCTGCATTTGACGGTAGGTGCTTTGAACAATTTGATCGTGATGCTTTTGAGCCAACTTGATTTGATCATAAGTCTGAAAATACAAGGGGTTTGCCTGGGCAAAAAGACCCATCAAAGGAACCAAAAGAAGAAATGCTCCAATTTGCATTTTCATGAACGCCTCCAGTAAAAATCAATATAGTGATAAAAACACTACAAAATCAGTGCCAGCTCAAATCAAAGGAATTCTATTTGAGTGTTAAGACTTTGTTCACCTTAGCTTCAGAGATGTAGATTTTACTCTGCAAAATAAATCCCAGCGAACCAGATTCCCCCTGACTGACCGACGAGGAACTATAAAACGTCCCTGAGGCCCTATCCAGGTGATGGAAGTGGATTCTATGGGCCTTTTAACAATCAACCTTTGTTCAGAATGAAGGGCCTGGCCAAAAATTGTCACCATCGATTCAGCATCCAAGTCGGGCCCCACCAACCGCCGAAACACCTGCATTTCTTTGCGAGGAAGAGCTGTTTTTTTTGTCTGCGGAAACATAGGATCAAAAACAAAGGTATCCATGGACCTAAACAATTCAGATTGATTGAGCAACTCTTTCGCATCAGCAAACTGCAAAGTAATATTCTTTGCAAACTGTTGGTGTGAAGGCCAAGAAGCTTGTCGTTGCTGTTCCACTTTCAATGCATGATCTAAAAGTGGAAATAAAAAACTTGTTCTTTCCCAAGCGAAAACCTGTGCACCATATTGCGCCAATAAAAAACTATCAGCCAAAGTCCCTGCTGTAAGATCCGCAATCTTCATTCCTTTTTGATCAAAAATTCCTGATGCCTTCAGAAGTAAATCATTTTTACTTTGAACTTGAGATCGAAAATGTAAGGATGAGCTTTCAAAAACGAATTCTAAAACCAGACCCTCTTCCGTGATCAGCATCTGATTCTGAGCAATAACAAAATAAAGGGTCTTCCTGCTGTCTTTTAAGAAAGAAAGCTCTTCCTTTTTTTGCAAAATTTTCTTTTGCAAAAAGGAAGAGCTTCGTTTCATGATTTCTTGATCCTCAAGAAAAGAAGTGTCTGCAAGATGAAATTCATAATTATTATTTTGAAAGTGACTCTGCCATTGATGGAAAAAATCATTGGCAGCAGTCTTAAAAGATGAATCTAAAGAAAAAACGACGACTAATTCCAACTGACTTTCACGATCAAGTACCAAACATTTTCAAGAATCCAAAGTGTCAGCGCAAACAAAAATAAATGTCGACCTTGACGAATGATTTTTTGAAGATCGGATCCCAAAGGACTTTTTAAGCAGAGCAAAGAACCCATAAATGGAAGGCTTGATACAAAAAGAACTAAGCCCAAAAACCATGTCCAAAAAGAAGCCGCAAAGGTTTGATGATACATCACAAAGAACAATAGAAAACTCAACCACCAACCCATTAAAAAGTATCGAGCTTTTTCAAATCCCATCGTGACAATGGATGAATTAAACTTTGCTTGGGAATTGACCATCAAATGTTCAAAGTTTTTTAAATGCTGAACAAAAAGAATCAACCATCCAAAGACAAACCCCAAAGCCACAGATTCCATGTCCACACGGCCATTCAAAGAAATCTGAAATCCCAAACTCAACAATGGGCCCAAAATAAAGAAAACAATCCACTCGGAAATCCGGCGATACTTATGTCCAAAACTATAAGATGTTAAAGCGAAAATCCCAAACAATGTTAACGAACCCACAAGAACCAACAATTCGGGAAAAGCAATAATCGCAGGAATACCTAATGAAACCCCTAAAAGAAGAAAACCCGTCGACATGCGAGCCAGTTCTTGGGCTGACATACAGCCCTCTTTCAGGGCTCGATTCCCTGCATGCGGATGAATCCGATCCAACCCAGAAATATGATCCTGAACATCATTCTTCATGCTCACAGCAAGAAATAAAAAGACAGCAGCAAGCCCACTCAACATGGCAAGATCAGGAAAATCCAAAGTCCGTACCGTGATTGTTTTCACCAACAATGCATACAAAGGAAACAAAACAAAAATTAAATTTTTCAATTTTAAAGCATGAAGCAAAACAACCAGTGTCGAAGGCTTTTGAATATCCGCCTTATCATGAACTTCAAAGGTCACTTGTTCGTTTTCGCTGTTCACAT
>CAZFSX010000075.1:7944-9428 GCA_964522115.1 uncultured Pseudobdellovibrionaceae bacterium
GACTGAATAGGCAGAGCCACTTCCGTTTGAAGACGCCCCCACAAATATTTGTGAAATAACGGATCTTTTTTTGATAAGGTGATCAGCTTTTTCATTACACACGCCTCCAGTAAAGGATATTTGGCAACGGTCTCAAGTGCTGTATCAAACCCATTTCTGATTCTTGAAGATAGCTTTTCAGCGAATCCACAAGATGGTCATAAAGCAAAATCAGGGCTTGGTTATTCTGATCGAATTCTTGCCACTTACTATCAAAAGTATCTTTGCCACCTAGCAAAGAATATACATCTTCTAAAGTTTCTACTTTTTTCAATAATTCTCGTTCCGTCTTTTTATCTTGAAACAAAAACGCACCGAAAGAGTTTAAGTAACCGGATTTGATGTCTCCCAAAACGGCCTTGCCTTCGTCATTGCGTATATTGAAATCTAAAAGATCATCCGCTCTTTGAAACAACTGTCCAAGCAAAGTCCCCAACTCTTCCAAAACAGCGTGCAGTTTATCATCCGATCGGTTGATGGAATAAAAGGGAGCGCGAATGCACCACTTAAACAAAGAGGATGTTTTTAAGTTATGGACACGATCCAGCTGTTGCAAAGAAATTTGAAAATCATGAATCAAGGAATCCTGCAGCCACTCACCTTCCAAAAGATCTGAAATCACCTCAGCTGTGTATTGCACAAGTCGGATGTTTCCGAAGGAAGACAGATTCACCATCACCCGAGCTAATAAATAATCTCCGGCAAGAACAGCGTATTCAGGATTGTATTTCAACCATGCTGCGGGTTTGCCTCGACGAAGATGGGAACGATCCACCAAATCATCGTGCAGCAAAGATGCATTATGAATGAACTCAATGGTCTGAGCTAACAACTGTTGTGTTGATGGGGCTATATTCAAATCCGCACCAAACCACTGAATCAGCTTGGCTCGAAACCCCTTACCTCCGGTAAAAAGATCATCGTACAAAGCGTTCAGCTTTGGTAAATAGGCGGGAAAATCTTTCTTATCGTATACCTTTAGGTCCATTTCGCACTGCTTACTTTTGAGAGTAAAGGCCCAAAGATTTCAAATCCCTACCCCCTCTGTCAAGAAAAGCTTGAGATTTTGAAGATAAGATAAGAGGCTGCTTCCTAAATGCTTAAAAAGGATGCCAAAATGCCCTTAAAATTCCAAACTCAGGTCACGATTTCCTTCGATCAGGCCGATCCCGCCGGAATCATGTTTTTTGGAGAGATCTATCGCTGCGCCCATCGGGCTTTTGAGCAGTTTGTGATTCAGGCTGGCTTTACGTGGTCGGAATACTTTCGAACCCCTGATTGGCTGATTCCCCTGCGCCATTCCCAGGCGGATTACCTATCCCCCCTGCTTCCAGGACAAACTTACCAAGTGACGATCTATTTGACCCGGCTCAGCCAGGGAACACTTCAGGTGCAATACGACTTTACCCAAGAGGTAGCTTTCCTCTCATACCAGCCTATGCAGT
>CAZFSX010000075.1:9438-10275 GCA_964522115.1 uncultured Pseudobdellovibrionaceae bacterium
TCCCCCAGGCTCGAAGCTGCATGCCCAGGTTCAAACAGTGCACACCTATCTGAATGCCCGTACAAAAGAAAAAACGGCGATGCCGGAACAGCATCGCCAACGTTGGGAACAATATTTGATTTCAGAGGGCTCCAGCACTTAATTCTGTGGTAATTGGGATGTATCTGCCTCTTGGGTAAATATCTTTTTCATCACCATACCTTTGCTTGAAGAACCAGCTTTTCGAATTGAAACGTTTTTCTGGTGAATATACTCGTTGCAGGTTGGAGTTGTATTGTCCATCGATTGACCCAGCTCATAAGATTTCACTGAATAGGTCACGCTTTCTTCTGTTTCTTCGATAATACTTCCCACTTCGCGAATAGGACAAATTACAGAAACTCCCTCGATCTCAACTGACATCGGAATATCCAACATGAGAAGTCCGTCTTTTCTTAATTGCAACATCGACAAAATGGGATTGTTCCATTCATCCTTGGACTCACGGACAAAAACTTGATCTTTGGTGCGAACATATGGTTGGAACCAATCATCGACCTGAAAAACTTTCGAAGAATAAACACAAGAGAATTTGTATTCCTTGATAGAAGCCACTTCTTGTCTTTTTGTGTAAAAGCGCACAGATCCATTCAAATTCATACCTTTTCCTCCTACACGCGCTTCATACTTATCATTCATGGGTTCGAAGTTAAATATAACAGAAGACTCACTTTCATCATAAGTGTCTTTCTGAACAGGCACAGGAGAAGTTTGAATGAAAGTATTCTGCAAAAAACGATTTGGTTTTGAATTTTCCAAGTGAGCAAATGTTTTCACTAGCACCTTTTCATTTTCTAA
>CAZFSX010000076.1:0-10107 GCA_964522115.1 uncultured Pseudobdellovibrionaceae bacterium
AAAGTATTCAAAAGCTGATGGACTGGCAAAGTCGTCTTAGTCCTGGATCCAGATCTGATACTTTTGATTCGTGATGGATTTTGCCACGTTTTCGCTGATGAAGAATAAGTCCATAGGTAATTCACTATATTGTGTCGTAATGTTGAGTCCACTTTGAAGATCGAAAAACAAACGATAGGAAGGACTTTGTAATAGCAGAGTTCTTGGTGATAAAAACAGAACTTCCGTGCTTTCTCTCGCAAGTGGTCGCATGGAAATGGTGACAGGCGCTTTGTTGGACGAATGTCGATAGATGAGCAGTGTGTCTTGCAGTTGAAATCCATAGTGGTCAGATATTTCTGAAGAAAATAGATTAGTCATTTCAGATTCAAAGCGCATTTGTTTGAGAATACGACCAGTTTTTGTTTCTCGAAGTTCGAAGGTATTTCCGTTGGCGATCGCAATGGCTTCACCATCATGAACCCATCGGTAGTCCAGATTATTATCCATTTGTGTATCCATATTCGGAATGGATAGAGGGTGGATTCCTGTTGGCTTGCGGAAAATCACTGTATCCTTCACATGATCCCATAAAACAAGTTCAAATTTTTCGTTGATAAATGCCGCATACTGAGGTGTCAGGCGAAGATCAAATGTGACATTTGCGCGGTCCGTTTCCATTCTCTTTGAATTTTTTTGATTTCCATGATAAAAAATAATGATTGGTTCCTGTTCTCCCTTTTCTTTTTCTTACGACATAAGAGAAATCACAGAGTCTGTTCCAATTTGACTTCGCTCCGTCAGAGGACGATCGGAGATCAGCCGCGCAATGGGCTTTTGACCTGGTTGATAGTTTTGTAGCTGCAACCAAGAGTGAACAAATCGCCCCTCTGAGTTTTGTTGAGTGATCAGCAAGCGACCACCAAATTTATGAAAGGCTGTGATTTCAAGATCACGTATTTTGGTGATAAAATTATTGAAATAAAGTGGATAATCATTAGAAGTTTCCACATCAATCACATTCACATTCCCATTTGGCTCAATACGAATCGCAGCTTTTCCATCTCCCGAGGGAATGATGCGTTCTTCTTTGCTGGCCAGATGAAGTTCCCAAACACGACGAAACTTTAAACGCTCTGTACGGCGAGTGGGTGTTTCCAATAAACTATTTTCAGGCATTTTTTGAGAAAAAAGTTTTTCAATTTTTTCAGAAATAGCATTTTCTAAAAAAATCTCTTCACATTTTTTTTGATTTTCCGATGCAACAGAGTTGGTCGTAGATCCTACAGTGATGATGGGGATGGAGATGAGAAGGAAGTCGCGTGATTTCATGATTTGTATTCCTTTCCTTATTGAAGACCGTGGTCGTTGCTGTTGGATTTGACGGGTGGATGAATATCATGGATCCAATCAATATCTGATATCTGGCAAGAAAGGATCATTTTTGGAAATGCCAGCAAATTTGTATTCGTTGAAGCCGGTGATTGCAGATACGAAGACACTTGTTTTTGAAGAAGTCTTAATTTGCGTATTTCCTTCAAGATTCCAGGTTTCGTGATTGTGTAGGTGTACCAGTCGCGATCGTCAGAAAAACTGGCGTCCGAGATTTGAATAAGCTTAAATTGTTTTAGCTCTGTTTGTAAGTCCATTTCAAGGCGATCAACTTCGGCCTGAGCGGATTGTTTCATTTTTTCAACTTGATCCCAAGTGACATCGGATTGAATCACTTCTTTTTCTTTGGGGGTGCATTCTTTCCCAAACTCAAGACAATTTAATTTGCGTAGGACTTCACTTTTTTGAGCACACTTCTTCGCAAGATCCATATTGTAAAAGCTAACTTGTCCAAAATGAGGGTTTTTTATCATCTCATCATGGCACTTCAGAAGTTCAGAATACTCTTGAGTGTTGAATTTATCTTCATTCAGACTTTCTAAGGCTTGATCCAGTTGTGTTCCGCAACGTTTTTGAAGATCATAGCAGGCATATTGCTGGACAGTGTCCATGGATCCATTCAGATTTTGATTTTCTGTTCGAGATCTTCCCCATGTTCGTCGCATGGATAATTCTTGCGTCAGCTTTGATAGTCTATCTTGTGCTACGCGCAGTTCAGGATTTAAAAAATGATATCCAGACAGACTTAAACGCTGACTCAGCTGAAGAATCATTTTCTCACACAAGGGATTTTCAGATAAGCGCACAGGAGTTGAATCGACAGGGGGGATTTGAGGTGGTACTTCTTTTTGAACAGGTTGGACTCGTACATTGGTTGTTTTGGGTTTAGATTTTTTGACAACCACGGTTGCGGCCAAAGAAACATGTCCCAAAAAAATCAGTCCAAGCAACATTGGGATTTTGAATTTCATAAAAGCTCCTTCAGCAACCAGAAAATAGGCTGTTTGTTTCTATCAAGATTTCATTTATATAGACTGCAAGAGCCATACCAAGGCAAATCGAATTTTCACAACAAAGAAATCTTCAAAAAATGCCAAAGACAAAATTTGTTCTTCAAATGCATAAGGATTGAACAGGTAGATTATACTATTGAAAATAAAAGAGCCTTGAAATGAATCAAGGCTCTTTGTTGAAGGCTACGAAATTAAAAAAATTACTTTGCAGGTTGAGAGGAGTTTTTCTTACCAGCTTGAGTGCCAGTATGGTTGCGCCAGTTAAATTGAGGGTCTGTTTTCATGCGGTTTTGCCATGCATCCCAGCGCTTTTTTGGCAGCTTATGAGACACATTCCCCTTGTCGTCAAAAATATCGGGGTTTTTACCAAATAAAAAATCCAGTACGTTACTTACGACAGACATAGAAACTCCTTGATGAACTTTAGGGAAGAATAACGAAGGAATTTCTGAAAGTCCAAGGACGAACCTCTGCATCAAGAGGAAAGCTGCTTACAGACTGCGTGGATTGGCGCAAGTATCTACCAAGTCCAATTTCTCATCTTCGCTCATATGACCAGATCTAGTAAGGCGACCAAGGCAGTTTTGTGCCGCTTTTTGATAGGCGTCTTCATAGCTTCCATCTTGAATTTCAATGGAAAAGGAACCGGCTTTACCTTGAAAGTTGAAATGGTATTTCTTCGAGATGGGGTTGGACTCTACCCAAGCCATGGCTGAAGACTGCAAAGCGACGAAAAGTAAAAGTGTGATTTGTTTCATAGATCCCCTCCTATCTTTAAAAGAAAGCAAGATGGGTGCCATGTTGGATACAAAGAGTGCCAAAATCTACCCGAAAAGACTGATGAATTTCTGTCTTAAACTGAGGCAGTGACTGGAGGTCAAAAAATGTCGTGAAGTCCTGATCAAGTGTCGAATTCCTAGTCAGGATCCAGCTGAATCTTAGTTTTTCCTTCAAATTATTTAAAGAGTCCTTAAGTCCTGGGTTAAATGCACCGAAGTCCTGTCTGTACAACAGGGGGACGATTCATGAGTTTACAAAAAAAATTATTGGCTTTGAGTGTGGGGATTCTTTTAGTTTTTGGTGCGATCAATCTGATCCAGTTTCGAGCTTCAACAGATAGTCAGAAGAAAAATTTAGAATCCACATTTGCACTTCATAGCGAACATTTGAGTCAAGCCCTTGAAGCCCAATTTTATGAACGTTATGGTGATGTTCAAGCCTTTGCAAAAAACAGCATATTGCAGACGAAGGATTCGAAGGCGATCATGGCGGCTTTGGATTCCTATGTGGAGTTGTACGGAATTTATGATTTGATTGTCTATGTGGATGCCCAGGGCCGATGGATTGCAAGCAATTCCATGACTGCAGACAAAGTGAAAGTAGATTTAGAAAAGATAAAGAATATATCTTTTGCACAAACAACCTGGTTTCAAAAAGTGATGCGTTCAGAACTGACCGAGGATCCCGCAAAAAATTTAACGGGAACCTATGTCGAAGATCCACAATTTGATCCATGGATTAAAGCTGTGACAGGACAGGATCGTTGGGCCAATGGATTTTCATCGAAAGTGTTTAATTCAAAAGGAGAAGTGATCGGCGTTCTGACAAATCGTGCAAACTTTAAATGGGCCGAATATGAATTTACGAAATTATATTCCAGTTTGAAGGAAAAAGGGTACTTGGAATTAGAGATGAATTTGCTGAGCAAAAATGGAACAGTTCTTGTTCATCATGTTCCTTTGGAAACGCGCTCTCTTGAAATTCAACATGACAATCGGATCTTGGGAGTTACTTATTTATCCAACAGCGAAAATAGTGCGATTTCTCAATTACTTGCAGGGAAGTCAGGATTTGATTCCTATTGGAAGAGCAAGGAAAAGGAATATCATATCGTTGGTTTTTCATGCTTGCACGGAGATAAGTTTATTGATCGTATGGGGTGGTCTGTGATGGTAGAAATTCCAGATCATGAACTATTGTCCACTGTTCATCAAGCTGAAGCTCAGTTTTACTGGATATCGGGTTTGCTTTTATTGGTTGCAGGTTTTGCGTCTTGGTTTTATGCGCGGCAATTGTCTGTTTTATTCACGAAGTTATCATCACGAATTTCTCATTCCACCCAGGTTGTTCAGCAGTCGGGTGTCGAGCTGGCTCGTGTGGCAGATCAATTATCTGCAAATTCTTCCGAATCCGCAGCCTCTTTAGAAGAAACAGTCGCTTCGATCGAAGAGATGAATGGGATGGTCAAAGCGGGTGCAGATCAGGCTCAAGAGGCATCTCTGTTGTCAGAGAAAATGTTGAATTCTGCGCAAAGAGGACAGGAACAAATTTTGAAACTCACGATGTTTATGGGCAATATCGCAAAAGACTCAAAGAAAATGGGTGAGATCATTGATGCGATTGATGATATTGCCTTTCAGACCAATTTGCTGGCTCTGAATGCCGCAGTGGAAGCGGCTCGTGCGGGGGAAAATGGGAAAGGATTTGCTGTTGTTGCCGAAGCTGTTCGATCTTTAGCTAGCCGAAGCTCTGCCGCAGCCAAGGACATCAGTGACTTGATCAAGGTCAATGTGAATAATGCCCATGAGGGACATCGTTACGCTCAAACAAGTGAAGAAGCCTTGAATGAACTCTTGGTTCAGATTCAACGTGTGACCAGTGTGAATAAAGAGATCTCTGTTTCCAACGGTGAACAAAGCATTGGTATTTCTCAGATTTCTCGCGCCATGAATCAGTTGGATCAGGTTTCTCAACAAAATGCTGCAACAGCTGAAGAATTAACTGCCTCCTCATCGGCGTTGACTCATGAAACGGAATCACTTTTTTCTGTCGTTCAAGAGTTTGATCAAGTTGTGAAGGGAGGGGGAGTTGAATCTTCTTCCTCATTCAAAAATAGGGGTGAAAAACCGAAAGCGGCCAAAGTCGCGAAGGGGGCAGTGATCAACGCCCCTGTTGGGATCCATGCTTCTGAGTCTGAGCCGATGGAAGATGAGTTCTTCAAATCTCGCAGTGTTGCCTAAGAAGCAGCAACTTCGAAGCATTTCTCAAGTTTTCAATCCCTAGAGTTCTTGCCACAGCAGGGGTCTTGTGTCACAAACGTGGAATGAAGATCAAGACACAGATTCCTGCGCTGTACGAACCGCTTTTATCGCGCAAGATTTTAAATTTTTCTTTGAACGAAACCAAGGCCACTTGTCATAACTGTGCCATGGCCAAACCTGATTTGCGTCGAAAAACTCATTATCAAGCGCATTTGAAGTGTTGCACCTTCACGCCCTTTTTGCCGAATTATTTGGTGGGGGCCATCCTTGATCACAATCTTCCGGGGGCTGAAGTCTTAAAAAGTCGAATTTCAAAACGATGGGGGATCTTGCCCTTGGGGATGGTGGCTCCTTACAGTTTTCAACAAGAATATTTACCCGCCATGAAGCAGACTGTAGGCGTTCAAGGTTTTGGTCAAAGAGAAGACTGGCTGTGTCCCTTTTATCAAAAAAAATCCAATGACTGTGGGATTTGGGCTTTTCGAAATAGCACCTGTTCCACTTTTTTTTGCCAAAGCGTGGAAAAAAAACAAGGCATGCAGTTTTGGAAATCTATGAAAGATTATTTATTTTTAGTGGAAACTGCTTTGTTGGAAGAAGTTCTGGTGATGAAAGATTTTTCTCCACGCCAGATCAGTGAATTGCTGACGTGGGTGACGATGGATGAAGATTATCAGGGACCCAAGAAAGATTTTTTAACGGAATCTCTTAGTCGGCGTTTATGGAATGGTTATTACGATCAGCAAGAAAAGTTTTTTGTGGATTGCTATCACATGGTTCAGAAAATTCGGCGTCCAGAACTGAAGCAGATGTTGGCTCAGAGCTTGTCTGTCGCTGAAAAACAATTGCATGAGGTGATCGACATTCTGGATGAAGAAAGAAAGGGTTCGTTATGATTTTAAATGCAAGTTCTTTTCCCACAGCGGATGCTCGTATTCAGTTTTTGAAGAGTCAATTTTTAGCTTTGAACTCTTGGGAGGATCGCTATCAGCTTTTGATTCAAATTGGAAAGCAACATCCCAGTCTGCCAGAAAATCTTCAAACAGAAGAATCCAAGATTCGTGGTTGTCAGTCTCAGGTATGGATGCATGCGAACTTAGGACCTCAGGGGCAGGTGCATTTGCAAGCGGATAGTGATGCACTTCTGGTCAAGGGGTTGGTTGCCATCTTGGTTTTTGTGTATCAAGATTTACAAGCCAAAGAAATTTTAGAAGTGAGTTTGGATTTTCTGAAAGACCTTGGCTTTGATGCCCACCTGTCTCCTAGCCGTACCAATGGTCTGATGTCCATGGTTCGACAGATTCGCAATTTTGCAACAGCCTTCATGCTCTTGCAAAAAATGCGGGCAGAAAATAAGACATCATAATTCCAATTGAATTTTCTCTAAAAGCTCAGGGTCGCGAAGAATCATTTCTCCACCGATGGCGATGGTGATCAGGGGATTTTGAGCAATGCGAATAGGTAGTCGTACTTCATTTTGAAGACGCAGATCTAAGTCTCGAATCAGGGCTCCGCCACCGGCAAGAACGATTCCAGATTCAATGATATCTGATAATAATTCTGGTGGAGTATTTTCAAGTGCTCTGTGCACAGCTTGGATCATTTCTCGCAAGCATTCATCCATAGCAAGGCCAACATCTTCGGAACTGACTTCCATAGTTTTGATCAAACCACTTTGTGTTTCGCGCCCAGTGACTTCAGCGTGGCGAATATCCTTTTTGGGGACAGCCGTTCCAAGACTGACTTTTAGGTGTTCGGCAGTTTCCGAGGGAATGACCAGATTCTTTTTGCGACGAAAATATTCCACAATGGATTCGTCAATTTTGTGTCCACCGATACGAACCGTTTCACAGTAAACGATATCGCTCAAAGCGATCACTGCAATTTCCGTTGTTCCTCCGCCGATGTCGACGATCATGCTGCCTTTGGCATCTTTGATGGGGAGTTGGGCACCAACGGCCGTGGCCATGGGTTCGTCAATCAGAAACACCTGTTTGGCCCCAGCTGCTTTTCCTGCATCGACGACGGCTTTTTTTTCAACTTCAGTCACACCGTAAGGTAAAGAAATAATCAGTCGAGGTCTTGAAAAGAGTTTCTTCATCCCAGGCCGAGCTAAAAAATGCTTCAGCATTGTTTCGGTTGTATTGTAGTCAGCAATGACTCCCTCTTTCAGAGGTCGAACTGCGACAATATGGCCTGCAGTTTTTGCGATGCGATCTCTGGCATCAGCTCCGATGGCTAGAACTTTTCTTCTTCCAGGGCTTGTTTCGCTGACAGCAAGAAGAGTGGGTTCGTTGACAAGGACACCTTGTCCTCGGGCAGAGATGAGGGTGTTGGCAGTCCCAAGATCGATGAAAAAATCGGCAGCCCCTTCTTGGGGTTTAAAAAAAGAAAACATCTGTGTCTCCTTGAATAAATTGTTATCTTGGCAAGTCGCCGCGTTTTTTCAAATTGAAACCTTCTTTGGGATCAAAAGGAAAAATCACAGCAGCTGCAATGGCATTGGAACTGTTTTGAATATTCATCGTGATTTCGGCAGAAAAATACATATTTTGAAATTCATGGGGATGCATTTCCGTGCCGACAACCAAACTCATTGGGTATGTGGAGGTTCCTTTTCCTACTGTCAGACCCACGGGCAAAGAAACATAAGGAATCAGAAGTCCCTGGTCCACATTGATTTTTTTACTGACCAAAGGTTTTCCAAGAATTGTGATGTAATTGTCTGTGCCTTCACGAGAAATCGTCATATTCAGGACTCCGCCGATGGCGGGTTGGTCTTTGTAATCGGGGTAAGGAACAAATTTATAATCAAAACCAACAAAAACATCGGGCTTACCGAAGCCCGCCGTCAGTCGAAAACTGCGATCATCACTGAGAAGAGTTTCATAAAAACCATTCAAATTCAGTTGAGAGTCTGAAAAAGAAATTTGAGGTAGAATGCCAATGCGATCCACGCCACGGTTGGGAAGTTCTGCACTTTGCCCCGTGAACAGAGCTGCAGAAGTTTTTAAACTCAGTATGGCCGTAGCAAGAAAGAAAAGGGAATGGATCCATTTTGAAAAAGATAAATGAAAATCTGATCGTGATCTCAAGAGAAACCTCCACCCATGTTGACCCCTTCGAACAAGTGTAGAACGGTCTTGCAGTGTTTGACAAGAGTCCTTGTTCTTGGGAGTGTGTAAGGATGAGAAAACTACCATTGTCTTTGGTGATTATCACCTTGAATGAAGAAAAAAACATTCAACGCTGTATAGAGTCAGTTCCCTTTACTTCTGAAGTCATTGTTATGGATCGCGGAAGTACAGATCGAACATGTGAAATTGCTGAAAAATTAGGCGCCAAAGTGATCCGTGAAAAATGGATGGGTTTTGGTTTGCAGAAAAAAACAGCGGCACTGGCTGCCAGTTATGATTGGATTTTAAGTTTGGATGCTGATGAAGCCTTATCGGCGGATTTGCAGGACGAGTTGCTGATGCGTTTTGAAAAGTTAGATCCACTTGTGGGCTATGAGTTTCCTCGTCGCAGTTTTCACTTAGGCCGGTGGATTGATCATGGCGGTTGGTATCCTGATCGCCAACTTCGCTTGTTCCATCGCCAACATTCGCAGTGGAGTGAGGATCCCTTGCATGAAAAAGTGATGGTTTCATCTCGCCAGAGTTTTCACAAAAATATTCTTCATTGGGTTTTTAAAGATCTCAGTCATCAAGTGATCACAAACGATCGTTATTCGACCTTAGGAGTTCAGCAGCTTCAGAAGAAGGGGAAAAGTTTTTCCCTTTTTCACTTGCTGACTAAGCCCTGGGTCAAGTTTGTGGAATGCTATTTTTGGAAGCGTGGTTTTTTGGATGGACTTCCTGGTTTGATCATTGCCGTGGGCGCGGCCTATTCTATTTTTTTACGATGGGCGAAGTTGTGGGAAAAAGAAAGTGGGTTGAAGAATATGGCTCTCTTGTTTGTTTTTGGGATTTCCATGCTGTCTTCTTTCGAAAGCTGGGCAAAAGCATTGAAGATGCCGGTGATTTCCGTCGTTCATGGAAAAGTATGGACAGAAAATATTTCTCCCAAATCAGAAAAAGATTTGTTTCTTCCAGTAAAACACATGCAAGAAGTACGAAAGTTTTTGCATGTGAAAACGGAAGATGAATCCTGGGCTCGCATCGATATGGAAGACAACCTAGCTTTTGTTGTGGGGCCTCATACAGAAGTACGTATTCCTGAAATTCCATGGGAGACATTGAAGACAGACGCTGTCGAGTTGGTGCAGGGGCAGTTGTATCTTTTGCAAGAACAAGCTCAACGAGTTTACACTGTGAAAACAGCGGTCAGTCAGCAGGGTTTTGCGCAGGGGAAGTATCTTTTTGAATATGCGCCTTCCTTGGGACAATTGATCTTGACGGTGGTGGAAGGTCAGGCGGATTTTCGAGGTTTAGAAAATGAGAAGTATCTGAATTTATCCAAGGGGCAAAGTGCTCAGTTCAAAGCAGAAATGGAAGAGGGGCAGCCTGTTTTTGATGTGCTTTTGAAGGGGCGACGCGTGGCCCGTGGGACATTGGAGTCCCTTCCCGCGCGGGATCTGAAAAAGGAAAGACTCTTGTCGGGGCAGAAACTATCTCGTCGTCCTGTTCTGAATTATATTCCGCCGAAGCCAGTTCGTAAACCCGGGGATATTTGTGAAAAAC
>CAZFSX010000077.1:0-9989 GCA_964522115.1 uncultured Pseudobdellovibrionaceae bacterium
TTGCACGATCATTGGGTTGGTTGTCATTCCTTGGCGCTTTCATCGATTCATCACTTCTGCTCAAAAAAATGAATTAGAATCTGCTTTTGAAAAACAAATGGTCTCTACTCGAGCTAAGCTGTTAACTCAATCTGTTGTCTATGAAACGAAAAACAAACTTTATTTACGCTTGCTGCATGATTTAGCCTCGCCCATATTTGCATTGAAAGTTGTTTCTAAAAATATCGACAACAAGGGGTTGGACCAGGAATTAAAAATTTTAAATGGATCCATCGAACGCTTTGAAAAATTGAGTGCGGAACTCCGAGGCAATAAAGGGGATCAGAATCAAGATGAAACTCTGTACAATTTAACAGCTGGCTGCAAAGAAATTCTTAAGATTTTTAAGGATACCTTTAAAGAAGTCCAATTTATCTTAGAAGCGCCGCCGTCTGATATTTATTGTGAATTTGATAAATTTGTTTTTGAAAGGTCTTTATCAAATCTTTTAAAAAATTCCGTGGAAGCCTTAGACAAAGTACCCACTGAAAAGAGAATCGTTCTTTTACAGATTCAAAACCAGGGACAAAATATTGATGTCCTTGTTAATGACTCTGGCCTAGGTATACCTGAACAAATTCAGCAAAGACTTTTCCAAATGGGCGCAACTTTTGGAAAGGCAACTGGTTCAGGAATTGGTTTAAATCAAGTGAAAGATGATTTAGAAAGTCGCGGGGCTCATATTCAACTCACGAAGGGACCCTATCAAGGAGCAGCCTTTTTAATAAGTCTTAAAAAATCTGCGGTTCAAAATAAAATTTTTACTCATGGTATCTTCATACTTGCGGATGATGATGCTCATTTTCTGAAATATATGGCGACTTTTATTCCTCAAAATTGCGAACACCATCTCTTCACAGATCCGATAAAGGCTCTTGAATTTATAAAACAAGAAGTTTCAAAAAATAAACCCATTACTTTGATCACAGATTTGTTTTTTGAAAAATCCAATCTTACAGGAATTGATTTACTGTCATTGATTTCGCACTCAAATTCGAGTGTAAAAATCTTGGTGACGTCCTTAGGCCATTTACCTGAAATTCTTCAACTTGGCGAATCCGTCAATGCCATCGTTATTTCCAAAGCCCAATTCGCACGGTATTCCTTCTATCAGAAGTAAGAATAAGATGAGTTTTTTTAATTCTTCTCTTCTGCCGGAAGATCAACGTTGCAATAATTCCACACTGCAGAGTAAAGGATTTCTAACTTCATTTTAGCCTAATGGGATTTTTGAACAAATTCGCAATTTCTAACCATATGACTCGCGGTTGAAATAAAATGGAAATATCAAAAGCCGATTTCTATTGAGGCATTGATTCAAACATATGGGTCCAAGCAAAAATCTTTCAAGCGCGCTGGATAGACTCCTATTAAGAATCACTTATCAACTCATTCTAGCATGAGGAAATTATTTTTTATCCAGACCATTTTATTTTGAAACGCAAGGTTCTTATAGGCTTTTGACAAACCTGTCGGTTGATCCTTCCATTTCACCTCGATGGCCCAAGGTTGATCTGTGGATGTCTGAGGACAAATAAAGTCAATCTCTCCATTTTTATCAGCATAGTATCCAAATCGTTTATATCTGCGATTTAAATATTCAGCAGCAACAATTTCCGCAAGCATGTCATTGGCATTGCTTGGTATCGGCACTCCTGTCCACTCCAGCGCCAACCAAAAAATCAATGGATCTCTTAAGTAAAACTTTTTTTCTTTACGAAAACGCGGAGCTCCTGTTTCTAAATCAACCTGGTAGATCGTTTTAAGAGCAAAGCATGCTTCGAGAACTTCAACATAATCTTGTGCTGTATTGTGGGATCCAATTTGCGTTTTTTGTGCTAACTTTTGCAAGCTGATCGTCGAAGTTGTTGTTAAAGCAATCTGTGATAGAATTTCTCGTAGGTAGACTTCACTTTTTTCAATTTTTTGCAAATCCCCCCACAACCATCTTCTATAGGTTTCCATTGCATTGACAGGTCGACGGCCATCTTCACCTGCTTCAATAAGGCTTGTTGGAAAACCACCAACTTTGAAATATAATTCTAATTCCTCCACGCGAGAAAGAGATTTCCAACCAGCTTGTTTTCGCATATTTGAAAACTCTTCAAAGTCCATAGGCAGCAGTTCAAACTCACCACCACTACCCCAACGGCCTGGCATTTGATCCATGCCCTTTTTTACATCTAAGGCATGAGACCCCGTCACAATAATTCGAACAGAATCACTTTTATCTAACAATGCTTTGATTGGTCTCCACCATTGGTCAACAAAACTTATCTCATCAATTAAAAAAATCCGACGATCCTTATTTGCTTTAAGGATCTCAGAAAGTGATTTGTAGTCATCAATGTCTTCGCATGAAAAATAACAAATTTCCTTTGGGTTTTTGTGCTGGCTAAGAAGTGTTTTTAGCCAACAAGACTTGCCTATTTGTCTTGGACCACGAATCACAAAGAGCCCGCTCCCTTGAGGAAGGGTTAAAAACGAGCGCTGAAATGGGGCGTTTTTTAAAGCCCGTAAGTGCCTATCTTCGCTCTCCCAACCTGAAATCTCCCAGAAATTATACATAGATACATCATTGACCAAATTTGGTCAGTAAGCAAGTCAAATTTGGTCAATGATGATGCCTGGACCTCAAATTACTTCTTCCACCCAAAAACTTAATAAGATGGAGAAACTTGAGTGTATCGATGGACATCATCTTCAGCTAAGGCCAGATCGTGAGTTAAAAACTCATTCACTTCTCGATCCATCTCCATCAACTGTGACATCGTGATTGAATTCGTTGAAACAGGAAGCAGAAAGTGCCCAGCATAAAAGACATTATCTACCTTCGTTTCAAAAAACACTTTCAAGCGCCAAGACTTCCCTGCTGAGGACTCTACAAGGGATGTTAACTTGGTTCTTTGTTGCCAAAGACTTAAATTCAAACGAGCAAGATTCCTTCGCTGGATCGCATTTTGCCGCATCAATTGGACTTGCTGATCTGGAGCATGATGATAATCCGCATATTGAAGTTCAAAAAAGGTTTCCCGAAGTGTCAGAAATGTTCCCCAATAAAAACTTCCTACTGGCAAGATTTCATCTGGAATACCCTTCGAAGTCTGACCGGTGAGGGATAATAACAAAGGTTGGATACGATGAATCACCGTTGAAATATTCAGAAGACGGAACTGTGGTCGATCCATTTGCGATTGCAACTGAAACTGACGATAAACTCGTGCCACATCTTTTTGAGGCCACCGACGTCGCAAGGGTGTCACAAGAAAATCAAAGCCCAGTTGCAGCTGAAACTTTCCATCTGGCAGCGAAAGAAGCTGTGTTGGTGCAGGCAAACCAGACTCTGTCCAAGGGTCCAAAAAGATTTGAACTCCTTGATCCAACATTTTTTGCAGAATTTCGCCGGTCTTATTTTCTTCAGAAGCACGAACAAGCTTCATGTCACGAACATTGTCTGCAATTTGAAAATGGATTCCCTGTTCATTCAGACGCTCCATCTGCTCATTGCGGATCAAAAACCCCAGTACCTCATTGGAAATATGTCGGCGACGGAAAGCCTTGCCTGGGTGGGTTTGGATGGCTTCTGCATTTTGCTGAAATTGTAGAATGTGCTTGAAGGTACGATTTCCCTTTTTTTTCTGCCAATCCATATAAGCACTGTCAAAATCCGTAGCTGTGGAGTAAGGAAGGCCTCGCATTTTTAAAAAATGAACAAAGTCTGAACTGATCTGCTGTGATTGAAAAAGGGAATCACATCGGAAAGACTTTGAATGGAAATTGAAACCTGCTCGAGCTGCGTCGGGCAACCAAGAGAGACTGAAGCAAAAAAGAAATGTAAAGATTCTGTTTAGACAAGGCTTCATCCCTAGCGATATCCCACAGATACCCAAGAAAAGACAAGTTGTTTGCCCCATCTTATCCAAATCCTGTCCAGAGCTTGAAAAATATTCCAACCCCCAAGCAAGGAATTTATTTCCATGACACGCTGGGGTTTTGCGCAACGTTTCGTCAGAAGTTGCTTTCTTTGAAGGCGCAGTTTGTGACAAACTGACTTCCTGTTTTTGAAAGGACTTATGTACTCATACCAGGCCAGCACATTCATGACGATGAACCCACTCCCCCCTCAAGCTTATACAAAAGATACTTTGATGAGGGCTTATGCGTGGCTACAAACTCAAAGCGAGCCTATCCGAGAGCTTGCGACATCGACAGATATGTTGGTCAGCCTGTATCTGAAGGCCCAACGCGAGGGAGAAGAATCCCTAGCTCGCCCAGCTATTCTTAATTTCCGTAATGAATTGAAGAATTTGGCGGGACTGATGGGACCTCAGGATTTTGCAAGCTCGGCCCATACTCAAGCCCATGAAAGTATGTCTGCAGAGCAAGTTCAAGCTGCTGCGACAGTTGTTGCGTCCACTCCGACGCCTCCTCTTATTGCTCTGGCTCCTGTGATTACCAGCTCTCCGACAGCGGGGACTGTTTTTGGGCCGACTTTGGTTAAAGCAACGACTGTTGAAAACTCAGTAACGGCCGTGGCCGCGACGATACCGACGACGATGACAACGACAGCGACAACGGCTTCCATCGCACAAAATACGGCTCCCGTTGCGAGCCAGAATCAAGCTCTTCCTCAGGTAGAACCACAACAAGTAGTTCAACAGACAAGACTGGATTCGCCAGTTCCTGCTGTTGAGAAAAGCAAGTCCTCTGCTCTTCAAGATCTGGACGAAAAAAGTTTGAATATTATTCGCGAAGTGACACAAGGCTTGAATTTAAGCTGTGAAACCGAAGCACTTCGTCTTTTAATTTCGCTTGGCTTTTCAAAAGCTAAAACTCTGATTGAAAATACAAAATAATCATATTTTCGCAACATCTTCATTGCGCCGTTGATTGACTTTCTATGTCAGGAAAACCATAAAAAGCATGGACCCTTCTGAATTTTATTTTATTTGTTTTTCCATCGAGGTTTTTATATGAGCGAAACGCCCACCGTTGACTATAAGAGTACCATCCAATTGCCACAAACTGATTTTCCAATGAAGGCCAATCTGCCAACACGCGAGCCTGAAATTTTGAAAGTTTGGTCTGAAAAAAATATTTATCAAAAAATGATCGATAAAAACCAAGGGAAAAAGAGCTTTGTGATGCCGGATGGCCCTCCTTATGCCAATGGAGCCATTCATGTCGGCCATGCTCTGAATAAAGTTTTGAAAGATATTATTATCAAGTACAAAAACATGAGTGGATTTAAGGCTCCTTTTATTCCTGGATGGGATTGTCATGGACTACCCATCGAACATGCCGTGATGAAAAACTTAGGAGCAAAAGCCAAGGAAAAATCCGATATTGAAATTCGTGATCTTTGCCGTGCAGAAGCTCAAAAGTGGGTAGATGCACAGCGCACACAATTTCGTCGCCTGGGTGTTCTTGCCGATTGGGATAAGCCTTACATCACCATGGATCCTGGCTACGAAGCTGAAGAAATCCGAGAGTTTGCTCGCGCCTACGAAAAAGGTGTTGTGTTTTTGGGTGTCAAACCAGTTTATTGGAATTGGACTTTGCAGACAGCTCTGGCTGATGCCGAAGTTGAATATCATATGCACAAAAGCCCATCGATCTATGTGAAGTTTCCTGTGAAGGACTCTGCAACCCTTGAAAAGTTGGGTGTGAAAAATGGACGCACAACAAGCTTTGTGATTTGGACGACAACTCCTTGGACCCTTCCTGCGAATCTTGGAATTTGTTTGAATGAAAATTTTGAGTATGGAATCTTTGATACGGGTTCTGAAAATTTGGTTTTTGCTAAAGATTTACAGACAGCCGTAGAAAAAGATACTGGTTTAAGCCTAAGTCTGACAGGAACCGTTTCTGGAAAATCACTAGAGTACAGCAAAGCTCATCATCCTTTCTTAGATCGTGATTCTTTGATCGTCCTGGGAACCCACGTTACTGCAGATGCTGGAACTGGTTGTGTACATACAGCTCCAGGGCATGGAGCAGACGATTATCGAGTCGGTTTAAAATATGGCTTGGCCATTTTAAGCCCTGTGGATGCAGCCGGTTGCTACACTGATGAATTCCAAGAAATGCAGGGAACGAATATTTTCAAAGCCAATCCTTTGATTGTCGAAAAACTTCGTAGCCTGAATGCCTTGCTTGCATTCAAAGAGATTGAACACAGCTATCCTCATTGCTGGAGATCGAAAACTCCTTTAATCTTCCGTGCAACACCACAATGGTTCATCGGAATGGATCTTGAAAACAGCAATATCCGACAACAAGCTCTGAAGTCTTTGCAAGATATTCAATTTTTCCCTGCATGGGGAGAAGCTCGACTGAAGGCAATGATGGAAGGTCGACCTGATTGGTGTTTAAGTCGCCAGCGTATTTGGGGTGTGCCTATTCCCATTTTTTATTGCAAAAAAACAGGCAAACCACTTGCTGATGTTCAAATCATGATGAAAGTTGCCGATGTTGTCGAAAAAAATGGAGGCATCAATGCCTTTTACAATGCCAACATCGAAGATATGATTGGTAAAATTCCAGCTCAAGGGGATTTTGGCAGCGAAGGGTTTGTGCGAGGAAAAGATATTTTGGATGTTTGGTTTGATAGTGGCGTTTGCCATGCCGCTGTTCAACGACGACGTGAAGGTCTGTCTGTTCCTGCTGATATTTATCTGGAAGGAAGCGATCAACATCGTGGATGGTTCAACACAAGTTTGCTTTCATCATTGGCCACGCATGGAGTCGCCCCTTTTAAAGCATTGATCACTCACGGATTTGTTTTCGATTCCCATGGCAAAAAAATGAGTAAAAGTTTAGGCAATGTTGTCGACCCTATGGAAACAGCCAACAAATTGGGTATCGAGATTCTTCGCTTGTGGTGCGTGTATGAAGATTATGGCCGCGATCTTTCCTGTGGACCTACCGAATTTGATCGTGTCACCGAAACCTACCGCCGCATTCGCAACACTCTTCGTTATTTATTGGGTGCAACTTCAGATTTTGATCCAGCTGTGCATTCGGTTGATATTGCAAAAATGCCAGCAATTGACCAGTGGGCTCTTCATAAACTGAACGAGTTGATTCAAAAAGTTTCTGAAGCTTACAGCGAGTATTCATTTTACAAGGTCTACCACTTGCTCAATACATTTTTTACAGTGGAGCTTTCTGCGATCTATTTGGATATTTTAAAAGATCGCTTGTACACAGGGAAAAAAGATGGAATTGCCAGAAGGTCTTCTCAAACAGTTTTACATCTTATGATTCATAACCTTTTGGGTTTAATGGCTCCTATTCTGTCTTTCTTAGCAGAAGAAACTTACGCTTACGTCAAAGGCCCCAAACAGGAAAGTATCTTTTTGACAGATTTCCCAATAGGACGACCTGAATGGAAAAATGATGCTCTGGCAACAGAATGGCAAAAAGTTTTTGAAGTTCGTACCGATGTTCAAAAAACTTTAGAAAATCTGCGTGCTCAAAAAGTAATTGGATCCAGCTTGGAAGCTGTCGTGACAGTTCATGCTGAGTCAGATTTATTTCAACTTTTATCCAAGATTGAAAATCTTCGTGAAATTTTTATCGTTTCACAGGTAAACTTGGTGGAAGGAAAGTATACAATCAGTGCTGAAAAAATGGGTGGAGAAAAATGTGTCCGTTGTTGGACTTACACTTATGATTTGACCAAGGCAGGTCCAACCCCTGGAATCTGTCCTAAATGCGTAGAGGCTTTGTCATGAAGAAAAAATATGGAATCTTAGCTGTTGTTTCTGTTTTATTTATCCTGATTGATCAGGCGACGAAGTGGTTTATCCATACCCACTATCAATTAGGTGAATCCACAACCGTTCTTCAAAACTTTTTCAATATCACCTATGTTCGCAACATGGGTGCAGCCTTTGGCTTTCTTGCTGAATCCCACCCTGCTTTTCGTGAAATCTTCTTTCTTTCCATGCCCCCTATCGCCCTTGTCATCATTCTTCTGATTTTAAGAGGTGTGCAAGAAAGTGATCGCTGGCAAATTTATTCTTTATCTAGCGTTTTTGCAGGAGCCATAGGAAATTACATCGACAGACTTCGATTTCGTTATGTGATCGATTTTTTAGATTTTCACTTCTATGAAAAATACAGCTGGCCAGCATTCAATGTTGCTGATATGGCGATTGTTTGTGGCGTCTGTGCATTGCTTCTTCAAATGTTGGCAGAAAACAAAAAAGCCAATAATGAAAATCAAAATGCAAAAACAGCATCTTGATTTGATTGTCCCTCATCCGTATTTAATTTAATTAAAAAAGTAATGGAAGGTTGGCCTTGAATCTTTTTTCTTCAAGGCACTTTCAATATTCAAGATCGAAATAACTTCCGTCTTTACGCCTTTGACGACATTGAATACGGTCAGATCAGAGCTTTCAATCAATTGATGCAAACCGCGACCAGCTCCACCTTTTTCTTTATTGAAAACTCCTGCATTGCCTTGATAGCAACTTTCTAGATACTTGACGATAATGTCCTTTGATAAAGATCCAAACGGATCTTCCACAGAAATTGCCAATAAAACTCCATCACTGGCATAGCGAAAAACAGATTCTTGACCCATCGACAATTGAACTTCTGTGGTGCGCGGAAGATGGTTAAATAAAGATTTTCCATCACGATCGACAGGTGCATCGTAAATGGCATTCATCAACATTTCTTCCGCAGCGACTTGGCATCGAGACAATATCGAGGAACGAATTCCAATTTTTTGAAAATAGGAAATCATCTCTTCAATCAAATAGGGCCTTTGGTTGCTATGTCGAACTTGCTGAGTATGAATTTGAACTCCCCAAGCAAGGTATTTTTCCATTCCAAAATAATCTTTATTCAAAAGTTTAGTCACAGTTGCCGCTACATTTTTAACAGTGAAAGTGCGATCTTCTAGATCCCTTGAAACCACATTGTGAATCTGTGGCAAAGCTTTCAGTGTGTCTAAGTAGGAAGCAATTTCTAAGGGGGTGATCAAAACAATTTGTCCCTTGAACCCTTTTTCACCAAGATGATTGATCAGTTCCGACAAAGAGCTTTCACAAAAAATAAGATCATACTGCCTTGCTTGAATAAAACTATCTGCCTCTCGAAGATCTGCTGCAATATCTAGATCAACACCCGTTCCGCCCAAGGCCATTCGAGCCACGGAATGCTGCTTTTTATCAGGGTCCACCAACAAAACATTTTTACTCAGCATGGCTTTATCATTTTTTTGAAGTTCAGCCAGTGGCTTTAAAAAGTCCATCACTTCTGTCAATGAGCGAATGGATTTTACGACCACTCCGCTGATATTTTTCGAAAGGCCAGGTACAATTTGCGATAATTCATGTTGAATCGGTTGCAAATGATCTTCGGAAATGGAACGAATTTTTTTTCGAATCTCTTCTGTACGTTTTTGAATTTCGTTTTCTAAGCCTTTATTGATCAACTGCAATTCAAACTGTGTTTTTTGAAGCTCTCTATTCGCAATTTCAAAACGGCGAGCCTTATCATTGGTTTTTGCCAAACGATCTGTCACAACAGTGGAATAAATTTTGTGAAGAATAAATTCAAGCTCGTGCTGATCCTGGGATGGTAAACTGCGCACCTTTTGTGTTCATGACAAAAACTTCAACATCTGAAGTTGTTCGCACGGTTGCCGATGCGACTCTGTGACTGACGACACTCATTTCACCAAGAACTTCACCTGGGTTCTTCAGCTCAAATACTTTTTCTCCATCGACCCGAACTTCCACAGAACCCTGGCGAAGAATAAAGATGTTTTGATTCAATTGCCCTTGGGCCAAAATGGTTTCAGAACTTCGAAAGGATTGAGTTGTGCATAGCTGGGACAACTTCGATCTGAAGCTTGGCGCCCTTTTGCAGGTCTGCGGCGGCTTGCACATCGGCGCGCACGTTCGCACGGCCGTCAACCTGGGCACCAA
>CAZFSX010000078.1:0-9988 GCA_964522115.1 uncultured Pseudobdellovibrionaceae bacterium
GAAAATGCCCCCTCCAGCATCAACACCGCACAATTGTCTGAAATGGGTTACACCGCCAATGAAATTGCGGACTTTGCGAATGATATTAACATTCTTCAAAGTGCGATGATTCAAAGAAATTTAAAATTCACTTCCGCTTCGGAAGTCAAAGCTTGGATGCAGACTTTTCCGTTGGCACCGATCACTCGTGAGTTGATGCGTATTCAAAAATAAATAGCTGAAAAGAAAGGTTCTTCTCTATGAAAAAATCAATTTTACTTACAATCTGTCTTGCTTTGATCGGAAACACTTCATTTGCTCTAGACCTTTTTGAGTTGGGTGACTGCATGAAGTATGGTGATCGAAGCCCCGAGGACAAACGCTACTACTGCTTTCCCATGATGAAAGATCTCGGCGAAGGAGAGTTGCTTTACGTTCGTCTCAACTTTAGTCGATGCAGTCGTTTTATTTCAAGTTTTGTAACTTTTCCATGTCTCAATTTAAGATTTCTTTAACAATACCCTGTCAGAAAATTAACATCTGTTCAGTCTTTTGGATTTCATGTATGTTCCTCAAAAAAAATTAGAGAGGTGCTAAAATGTCACTTAAGAACTTTTTACGATCTTCCATTCTCATTCCCTTAATATCTGGATCAACTTTCTTGATGACTCCAAAATCAAATGCCGGTGATCTGTTTTTCATTAAAGCATGTTTTAGTGAAGATGAGAATGTTTCCAAATTTGGCGGTGAGTGTTTTATGGGAACCTATGATTTTTTACATTCGCCACTAATGATTCTTTTCTTTATGCTACCATTTATGATTTTGAACGAAAACGCCACCGCCAGCATCAACACCGCACAACTGACTGAAATGGGTTACAACACCAATGAAATCGCTGACTTTGCGAAAGATCTGGATACCATTCAACATGCGATCGCACGGCGAAACCAAAAATTCACTTCCACTTCTGAAGTCAAAGCTTGGATGCAAACATTTCCATTGGCACCGATCACTCGTGAGCTGATGCGTATTCAAAAATAAATAGCTAAAAAGAAAGGTTCTTCTCTATGAAAAAATCTATTATAATTAACATTCTTTGCTTTTCGTTTCTGCTTTCTTTTCAATCAGCAAACGCCGTAGACATTATTATGAGTCCTAATTGTTTCAGCAATGATGAGTCCGTAATTAAAGAACATTGTTTTGGTTTTATGAAAGAGCTTTTTCAAGAGAGTGAACTTTGGGTAATATTGGGGTTGCCAATATTTCTTCTTTCCGAAAAACCCCAAGATGCCATCTCTTCCGCACAACTGACTGAAATGGGTTACAACGCCGATGAAATTGCGGACTTTGCGAAAGACATGAACATGCTTCGCAAGAATGTGACAGAAAAACGCCAACAATTTTCTTCCGCGTCGGAAGCGAAGGCTTGGATGCGAACACTTCCCTTAGCGCCGATCACAAGGGAAGTGATGCGATTACAGTAGGTGTTTGCTGCGTGGGGGTCTTCATCATTTTTTCACGTGCATTCATCGAATGACAATGGCAACCTTCTTGACTGAGTTCAACGATCAGGGGAGTTTGAATCGATGAAAAAGCTTTTAAATGGTTTGATTGAGTTTCGAAAAAATATTTTGCCGGCGAATCGTCAGAAGTTTGCGGATTTGGCGCGACGACAAAATCCTGATGCTTTGTTTATCAGCTGTTCCGATAGCCGAGTTGCTCCGAATTGGTTTGCCTCGACGGATCCTGGTGATCTTTTTGTCGTCAGAAATGTTGGCAACCTGATTCCTTGCTGCGGAAAAGATGGCCATTCGACTGCGGATGAATCAGAAGCTGCAGCCATCGAATTTGCAGTTCTTCACTTGAATGTGAAAGATATCATCGTTTGCGGGCATTCGGATTGTGGAGCCATGCATGCGCTTCTGCAAGGTCGCCAGCGCCCCTCTTTGTCTTCCAATCTGCGTGCTTGGCTTCGCCATGGGGATCCATCGCTGGAACGCTTTTCTTCCATGAAAGAAGCAACCGCACAATGTGAAGATCCACTTCTTCGCGTGAACCTACTTTCACAACTGAATGTGCTTCAACAATTAAAACACCTGCGATCTTACCCCGCCGTCCAACAACGTTTGGAAGAAAAAAAACTCAAGTTGCATGCATGGTGGTTTGATATCAGCACTGCCACCGTCTACGCCTACAATCCCGCAAAATCCGACTTCGCCCCCATCGATGAAGAACAAGCCGAACGGATTTTGTCTGAATCCACTTCCATTTCGGAAATGAAAAGTCGACCTGTGGACTGCGTGATTTAAGACTCGGCAAACTTCAGAAACCTATGAATGCCTCAAAAAATGTAGAAAACTGGTGCTTTGAATAGGCTGGTCGAACGGTACGTCGTGGCAGTCATATTATTGTCCATAAAATATTTTTACTTATTTAACCTATTAAAATCAGAAGACTTTTACGTAAAAAGCAAAAAACATCTGTATCAATAATAATATTGTATTTGCGCTGTATTGATATCATATAGTATCATTTCACTATTGATATCATATAGTATCAATACAGGCTTAACTATCCAAGGATTTCAATCATGATTTGTCTCAAATGCTTACGGTCTATATCAGGTCAAATGAAATATGGCCTTCATGAAGAATGCTTTGTAAGTTGGTTTAAAACTGACGCAACAAATGAATTTCAAAGCTTAATACCAAGATCAGCAACAAGCTTAGATCCTGAACGAAAAGATTTATCGAATAACCAAAGTTTTTATCATGGCAAATTCAAAAAATATTCAGCAAATCTTGATAAAGACAGATATATATTAAAAATGCGAGACACAATGGAAGCACCAGAACTTCCAGAGGTTGAATTTTTATGTAATAAAATTGCCGAATCCATGGGAGTTCCCATTGCTGATTTTTTCTATATTGATTTCTATGGAGAAAAAATTTTTGTAACAAAAGTCTTTATTCATAAAAACCAAGGGCATGCGAATTTAGAACATATTTATAAATTCAGAGATGGAAAAGATCACAATTGCGAAACTTTAATTAAAGTTATTTCAGAAATAACAAAACTACCTCATGATGTTGAAATTTTTATTCAAACACTTTTGTTCGATGCTCTCATCGGAAATCATGACCGACATGGTCGAAATTTAGCCTTTATTTCAACTCCAACAAAAACGATTCTTTCACCTATCTACGACAACGTCTCTTATCTTAGCCTTGTCTATGGACCAATCTTAAAGGCTGACTTTAACCCAACAGGCAGAATTGCAACAAAAAAAACAAACGAACCTTCTATGAGTGATTATATCCAGGAGCTCAAAAGACTTGGCTATGATGAAGCAATAAATAATTTTTTCAAAAAGATAAATTTAAACAAGATTGAATCTTTGATTGAAGATAGCTTTTGTACGAACCCAATGAAGCAAGCATTAAAAAAACTTATTCATAAACGCTATAAGGAGTATTTAAATGCCATATAAAATAGATAAATTTCAACTTCATGTCTACTCGGAAACTCGCAAAAGGCGTACTTTCGTTGGTACATTGAAGTGGGAACAAAAAAGAAATGAGTTTATATTTGAATATGATTCGAAATATTCTCAATCAAAAACAGCTATTCCTGTTGGACGAGAACTCGATCTTTTCAAAAAAATACATATTTCAAAAACCGAATTATTTCCTTCTTTTGCAGACAGGATTCCTTCCAAAGAAAATCCAGCTTATAAGGATTATTGCTTATCTCAAGGAATTTCTGTCGACGAAACAAACCCCATTGTTTTACTTGCTTCCATCGGCAAAAGAGGACCTTCAACGTTTATCTTCGAACCTGTTCACATCAATGAATTTAATTATAAAGATGTAAAAAAAATTCGAGAAAATTTAAAAATTTCCATTCGCGAATGGTCTGCTGCATTTAACCTGAACCCACCCACACTTCAAAGACTGGAATCCGGCAAAAACACAGATCTAGGAACTATCAGAAGAATTCAAATCTATCTGGAATTTCCTCAAGTTGCTCTATGGGAAATCCAACTGAACGCTGGAAAAATTCATACAGACACATTTCAAAAACTATGGTCTTACTTCTCTTCAAAATAATACCTAAAATACCCCTTCAAAACCTAGGCCCCCTATTCCGCAAATAGAGTTGATTCAACTATCTTTGCGGAATAGGGGTATTTTTATACTTGATTCCGCAAACAGAGTTGCAGATCATCCCGCCTTCCAACGAAAAACACTCCCCTATCGAAAAGCCCTCCTACCGCATTTCGCGCAGGCGGCTTTTGCCGACCATCCAGTAGTATAAAACGGGAACGGTGAAGCGACTGATCAAGGTGGCGGCAACTTCGCCGAAGATCAAGCTGATGGCAAGTCCCTGAAATATAGGGTCGGCCAACATGACGGCACTTCCTACGACAACGGCGGCAGCTGTCAACAGCATGGGACGAAATCTTAATACTCCAGCGCTGATCACGGCTTGTTTTAAATCCATACCCAAGGACAATTGATGCTCGATAAAATCCACCAAGATAATCGAGTTACGCACAATAATTCCTGCCCCCGCAATAAATCCAATCATGGACGTGGCCGTGAAGTAAGATCCCAACAGCGCATGCCCTGGCAAGATTCCAATCAAACTGATCGGAATCGGCGCCATGATAATCAATGGAACCGTAAAACTACGAAACCATCCCAACACCAAAACATAAATCAAAACCATCACGACAGCAAAAGCCCCACCAAGATCCCGAAAGACCTCATAGGTGATAAACCACTCGCCATCCCACTTGACCACAGGAGCACTGGTGTTCCAAGGAACCTCGGCCGTTTGCAGTGGATACACAATCTGCGGAGCCAATTTCAAGATGCCATAAACTGGAGCCTCTTCCGATCCTGAAAGCTCGCTCATCACATAAGAAACAGGCTTCAAATTTTTTCGATATAAAACTGGATTTTCTAATTCTTGAGTGGGTTTTAAAACCTGTTGCACTTGCACTGTTCCCGTTTCAAACGATGGCAACTTCAAGTGCTGAAATGGTCGATCACTGGACCTTGCCACATCTGCCAAAGAAAGATCCACACTGACCTCTTCCGGAGCACTTTGTTCCGCCAAAGTTGTCAGCGATGTTTCTGAAAAAACCAAATGCCCTAACTGCATCACCGACGAAGATTTTGTTCCCAATTGACCGCCTTGCAGTTGATCATACTCAAACCACCGACGCTGACGACCTGGACGCAGACTTGTATCCAAGTCCACCACACTGGGTTCCTTCGAAAAGATCTGATGAATTTCCTGAGTGACCTTTTTTCGAACTTCGGCTGTAGGACCATAAATTTCAGCCATCATCGTTGCCAACACCGGAGGTCCCGGTGGAATTTCCAAAACTTTCGTGATGGCATTTTTTTGTTTTCCAAATTCCTGAATCATTGGTCGTAAACTTTCGATGATTTGATGACTGGACTCATGACGGACATCTTTCGAGGTCAGCACAATTTGCAAATCATTTTGGTAATCCGATTGGCGCATGAATGTATGCTTCACCATTCCTGAAAATGAAAAGGGAGCAGACTCTCCCGCAAAAACCTGAACCGATTGAACCTGGGGATGTTGCAAAATTTTCTCGGCCAAGGACGCAGACCATTCTTTTCCCTGCTGCAAACTTGTGGATGTTGGATAATCAATTAATATTTGAAACTCTTGCTTGTTATCAAAAGGAAGCATTTTAACTTTGACCGATTTCAATGCAACCAAACTTGCTGCCGCCAACAAAAGAGCTAAAGTCGTGCCTGCCAACATCAAAGATTTTTTCTTAGAATCTAAAAAGGACTGCATCACTTTTTGGTAAATACGATCCAAAAGACCCAGCTTTTCTGCTGTATGCTCCCCCTGAGATGCATCAGCACCCTGGGATTCCTTTGCATGAGACTTCAAAATCTTCACCGCAGCCCATGGAGTCACAATGAAGGCAACAAACAAGGATAAGAGCATTGCCAAGCTTGCTCCTACGGGAATAGGCTTCATGTACGGGCCCATCAAGCCACGAACAAAGGCCATCGGAAGAATGGCTGCGATCACCGTAAAGGTTGCTAAAATGGTTGGATTTCCAACTTCATTCACCGCCTGAATCGTAGCCTGAACCAATCCTAGTTTTTTATTTTCATTTAAATGACGTTCAATATTTTCAACAACAACGATGGCATCATCCACCAAAATACCAATGGAAAAAATCAGTGCAAACAAGGTCACACGATTCAGTGTGTAACCCATAAAATAATAGATGGCCAAAGTTAAGGCCAGAGTCACTGGAATCGCGATGGCCACAACCAAAGAGGCACGAAGCCCCATGAATAAAGCAATCAAAACAGAAACGGATAAAGTTGCTAAAATTAAATGCTCGATCAATTCATGGGATTTCTGCGCTGCTGTGGAACCATAATCACGTACCACGGTCATCTTCACGTCTTGAGACAACGCCTTGTCTGCTTGTGGGTCCTTCAAGAAAGTTTCTGCACGCTGAAGAATTTGCTGCGAAAGTTCGACCACATTCGTTCCCTTGCGTTTTGAAAAAACAACGGAAACAGCCTTTACAGCAGCTTGATTTTTTTCTAATAAAACGGAACTTCTTACAAATTGTTCCGGACCATCCAACACTTGCGCGACATCTTTCACAAAAATCACTCGACCCGCTTTTTGAGCGATCGCCACAGACTCGACCTGTCGACTGGTTTGCAAACGACCACCCACTTCCACATCAACAACATTTTCCGAGGACCAATTTTTCCCACTTGGTGCCAAAGCATCATTCGATTTTAAGGCCTGAGCTAATTCTAACAGCGACACTCCCCACTGATCCAACTTGAGGGGATCTGCAATGACTCTGACTGCGCGTTTTTGACCACCAAGAAGTTCCACTTTCGAAAGATCTGGAGTGCTGGATAATTCGCGAGCTAACGGAGCCACGGCGCTTCGCAATTGAAACTCACTCATCTTGTCAGAGGTAAAGGTTAACACTAAAAATGGAACATCATCGATAGAAAATGATGTCACCTTCGACGGCTGAGTATTTTGTGGAAGTTGATTGTGAATGGTCAATAACTTGTGATGAATTTTCACAAGACTGGGTTCCATCGGTTCACCCACTTTGAATCGCACCGTCACCAAACTTCCATGGGCTTGGCTGCTGGAATAGACATATTCAACACCATCTAAACCCCAAATGGCCCGCTCGATAGGTTCGGTCACCTTTCGTTCAACCTCGGCCGCGGTGAAACCAGGCGCTGCTGTTTGTATGTCAATCATGGGAACAGAAATCTGTGGTTCCTCTTCCTTCGGAGTTAAATACACAGCCATCACACCCAACAACAAACTGACCAAGGCAATGACGGGAGTTAATTTCGAATGAATAAAATTTCCAGCAAGATGACCTGCAAATCCTAATTCCTTCTTTTTCATAACATATCCTTTGATGATGGTTGGACGTCTTCAGGTAAATGAAACTCTGTTTTCTGAATAGCTTGGGACGAAATTTTTAAAAATTCCAACTGGGTTACTTTTTCTTGGTCTAAGATTTCGGCATGCCGATTGAGTAAATCAACCAACTGCAAAATATTGACAGATCCACTTTGAAACAAACGGATCATCGTTTCCACTTGTTCTTGAGTCAGTTCATCGTTTTGCTGCAAGAGTTTCAAATTTTCTTGCACGGACTGCTTGGCCGATCTCAAATTTTGCAACTGCAGAGTTTCTTGTTGTACTTGCGCTTGGTAAAATTTTTCAGCAGCCATGTTTTTCAATTGAAGCTCTTTCACGGACGAAGATGTTTCTGGATGAAAAAGATTCCACTGCAAATAGACGCCAGCAGTGGCTCCTTGACTTGTCTCACGCTGCCCTTGAAATAAGTAAGTTTCAGCAAAGAATCCTGCACGCGGCAATAACTTGGATTTTTCCATAGGCACCACTTGCTGCAAGGACTTTACACCTTCTTCTATCGACTGCATGGCAAAGGATTTATCCTTGGTAGAAACTTTTTCTTCCCATGGAAAATACTTTTGCACAAAAGACGCCGTGCCAGGATATTCTGGTATCCAATTTTCAGACTTCCATCCCAATATCTCCAAGGAAGATCGATAGGAATCTCTTTCTGCCTTGTATTGATTCAAAAAGGATTTCAATCGATGAGAAAAAGATTTTAATCCAAGCAATCCGGAATACCCCACTGGGTTGGATTTTGCTCCAAGCTGATAGTTTTTAATAAAGCTTTGTAATTTTTTTTCCAACTGAAGTATTTTCTGCTCTTGCTGGATCACAATGGACATAGCCCCAAACAAGAATCCTACTTCTGCATAGGTTTGAACTTTTTTATTTTCCAATTCCAGTTGATTGGATCGCAACAAAGAATTTTTCATTTCTTTGGATGATTTTGAAAAACCACCTTCATACAAGTTGAAGTCCACCCCCAAGGTAGCCCTATGAAACAAATGGTCCGAAGGGTGATTGATCGAATCCACAGCAAAATCTGAATTTTGCAATGATCTTTGCTGCAAAAGTCCAAAGAAATTCATCCCTGGATCATTTGTTTGATAGGACCTTAGATCCAAGTACACTCTTGGCAAATCGTGCTTCTGTGAAGAAACTTTTGATTCTTCCGCCGCTTGTATTTGATAGGATTGCCCTTCCAAAACCAAGGACTGCTGATAGACACTTTTCCAAACTTGATCGAAGGAGGTCGTATTTTCTGATCTGGAAATCCCTGGTGCCATCAACGCAGAAAGAATCATCAATAAAACAGTTTTCTTTTGTTGCATAAATTACCTCTGACCTTTCAGTTCACGCATTAAATCTGAATTCTTTTTTTCCTCGATGATCATTTTTTCAGCTAAGACTGATCGCACCAACGAACAAGCATCTTTCACTTTCGGAAGAGCCAAACTTAGATACTGAAATAATCCTTCCTTTCTGGCTTTCAAAATGCCGACATCTTTTAAAACAGCCAAATGCTGAGACAAGTTCGCCTTAGGTATATCTAGGATTTCCAACAACTGCGTGGAGGTTTTTTCCCCCTCGGCCAATAGGTCTAAAATATGCAAGCGCACAGGATTTGCCAACGCACCACAAATTTCAGCCTGCAATTCATAGATCGTTTTATTTTGAATATTCTTTTGCGCCTTCTTTTTCACGATGAGCTCCTTCACCTATGGACATCGTTTCTTCTTTGTACTTTCAACTTATCGTCAGACGTAACTAGTTCTATAGTCCATATTTCTATAAACTAATGTACCAACGAATTGAAATCATAGCAAGTGCTCATTTTTCTTGTATTAAATCGAGACGATTCCAGACTTAGGACGATCCAAGGGCCCCAAAGCACACCGGCGAAAAGGACTTAAGTGAGCTTAAAACTTCGCTACAAACAGGCCTGCTAAGATCAAGGATGCCCCTAGAATTTGCATGCGGGTCAGTTGCATTTGAAAAAAGAAGATCGGAGCAATCACAAAACATAATGTAATGATAGAATCCCAAATCAACCCACGAAAAAGAATATCTTCGGATTTGGGAGTATTTCTTGCCACATACAACCATGCCGTATTGGCGATCACTGATAAGAGAACTCCTGCTGGAAAATACCAAGCTGCAGCCTTGGCTGTGGACGAATACGACATCCAAGCCGAAAGCGTATAAATCACGATAGCCAGAGTATAAATTCCAAGAAGTAACATCTTCAATTCCCCTTCTATTGAATAAAATTAAAAAATTTTTGAAAGATTTTAACCCCCAAAGAAGACTGCAACGTCCTAACAACAGAAGGAAGCAAGGATGCTTCCACTCTACCGGAAGATAAGAAGTCTAGGATGGACTTTGGTCTTCCCCTCGATGGAGTCAAATATGGATGTTGGAATTCTCGAGGCGCTAGGGGTTATTCATTTTTTTCTATTTGCGACCGCTTTCTGGAGCTGGCTCTTAGGAAAGATTCCCCCCAAAGAGCCTTAACTTTTGAAA
>CAZFSX010000079.1:0-9939 GCA_964522115.1 uncultured Pseudobdellovibrionaceae bacterium
GGTGTCCCTGTTCATGTGCATAAGTATCATCAATTTGAAGATTATGCCCTTCTTCAACGTGAAAATTATTACTCAATGATCTTACATCCACAGAGTTGGGAAATCTTACAAACTCCATCTGGAGTGGATCATCTTTCAACTCGTCAGTATCATAAAATTGAAAATCAAGTGGATCGGGTTTTTCCTTTAAAAATGGATCATGGTGCACTGACTCTTCCTTTTGTCTGGAGATTATGGACCTTGGAGTCCACGGGACCTACGCCATCATCTTCCATGAACTTTCTACCTTCAGAAAATTCGAAATACCAAGTATCACAGAATCAAGATTTGAATGATATTTTTCAAAAGTTGCGCCAAACTGTTCCCGTCAATTCAGCCAGTAGTAAAAATAAATCAGGATTAAAAAAATCAAATGTTGTTGAATCATCGGGACCCATTTGGCGGTGGGTTCACCATCTTCAAAAGCTAGAAACAGATCTTCCATCCAAAGCTTATCTAGAGATTTTGGTTTGGACCATGACTCCAAAAACCAGCAAAGAAGCTGATTTTTTAACTGAAGTTCTGCAAAAATGGTCGCTTCCTGAAAATCAGAAAATGTATCTGAAGAATGAGTGGGCAACGTGCTTTCATTCTTCAGATCTTGGTGATTCTCGAATGCAACCTCAGTTTTTAGCCAAAATTCCTTTGCAAAATATTATTCCACTTAAAAGATCCACTCAAAAATAAGTTCTCTACTGATGGCAATTTCTTCGAAATGAAATCCTTAGCAAGTTTTCTCGCTGTAAGATGGATGCAAGCTCTTGCTCCTGATTTTCTAAATACAATCGAAGTCTTTTCGATTCAGCAAATCCCAAGGATACAATGTTCTTACCCACAGGGACGGGCTGACGATAAAGATCTCGTGTTTTCTTTGATTCCTCCAAAGCAGCGACGTATTGACGTTGATCTTGTTGAATGTATTTTTGATCAATAGATCCCAGTGGAAGTTGCATTTTTTGTAGCTGCTGTTGGGTATGAGTTAAATCCTCTTCTGCGCAGTCCTGATCCATGCCCACCACTGCTCCCATACCAAGGGCAGCGATTCCGACCAAAGGATTCACTGCGGCCATTGTCACTGCTACCGTTGCACCTCCTGGGGCAAGGGACGAGACAAAAACAGTGCTTTCATAATCTCTTATTTGCTCACGAGTGGACTGAATTTCTTTTTGGATGTTGTTTTTTCTATGATGAATTTCATTCAGATAGGAATTGAGAGATAAGCAGAGATCTGCTGTTGCAAGGGTGTTTGCAACTGCACGGAATGCACCCAATGATAAAGCTATTGATAAACAAGCTGCAATTTTATGAAAATGGAACTGTTTCATATATTCTCCTTTGTTGAGGATGAAAAACTTGCCTGCATCGCCATAGGTTAATGAAGATAGAATGAAGGCATCTTCTTCGGGTCCTAACGATCAATACAGCAAAACCCATGCCCGCTTCCTTCTTTGTTCTTTTTGATTTCTACACAATCTTAAGAAACAAACTTTCGAAAGTGACAAAATTGGTTAGACACCCCCCTTTTCAGAGGGAAATTGAAGGTTAATTTTGAATGTAGATCTGGTTGGGATTTGTGAAAACTTCGAACTTGTTGCGGTAGAGTCTTCAAATCAAATTTCTAAAACTCACCTCTTGATCAAGGGAAGAAATCCAAAGATCCACAAGGGAAGGACTCCTGGAGTTGGCAGATCAATTGTATCTCGAACAACAAAGTTTGCATTTTTTCTTTTTTTAGATGGGCCACCAATTTCAAAAGAAACACCATCAACTAAAAAATCATAAATCGTAGTTTTGGTAAAAAACGATACTGACTTAAAATCGTTTTTCACCAAAACTGTTCTTTTGGTCTGTTTTTAGTACAAGCGCTGCAAAGGCATTGTGTATTTTCCAGGAGCGTAATTCATCTGACGGTGGCGGCGCAAGTTTTCAAAGTCTTTGGATCCATTGCTGGCACTGGCGTAGGGAAAAATTGCAATTCCACCACGAGGAGTGAATTCTCCTACCACCTCGATAAATTTTGGCTTTAGTAATTTCACCAAATCATTGCAAATGGTTTGAACACAATCTTCGTGGAAATCACCGTGATTACGAAAACTGAATAAATAAAGCTTCATGGATTTAGATTCCACCATTTTTTGATCTGCAATATAGTTCACAAAAATTTTGGCAAAATCTGGCTGCTGAGTCTTTGGACACAAACTTGTGAATTCTGTACAAACAAATGTTGTCCAGGCTTCATGACCTGGGTTTTTATTTTGAAAAGATTCTAAGACTTCAGGAGCATAAGTGGTCGGGTACTCTGTATGCGCAGATCCTAAAGAAAAGTTTTTTAATTCTTCACTGCGTTTTTGCTTCTTTTTCATGGTTTGTCTCTCCTGATTCTTTCATCTTTCGGATTGCATTTTATGGGGCTGCAAGAACTTGGCCTCGGTCAACGAGCTCTCTTAAATAATCCTCGCTACTAGGTTGAGAACGCAAGTAATAATGAGCCATCAAAATATGCTGCTGCAATTCATTCAGGTCTGCACTTTTTCCCAACTTCATCATTCGTTGCATAAAAATATGATATAAACACAGGGCTCCGGCCACGGATATATTGTAACTTTGTACAAAACCCTGCATTGGAATCACCACACGCTCATCCGCCAAAGAAATCATTTCCTGAGAAGCGCCATCTTTTTCATTTCCTAGAACCAGTGCACAGGGAACGGAAAAATCCACCTGTTGCAAAGGAACTGAATTTTCCAAACAGGTGACAACAATTTTTTTACCTTCCTTTTTCAACTGCTGAACACACTCCAGCGTTGACTTCCATCTTTGCACTTCCAACCATTTGTCGGCCCCTTTGGTGATTCGTTGAGAAGTCTTATGTTTCACACCTGGTTCAATGGAGTGGATATTGCCAAATCCCATGGCCTCTGCCGATCGCATCACCGCGTTCGCATTCCCACTGTCGTAGATATTTTCTAAAACCACCGCAACATCAAAACAGCGAAGTCCCACGACCTGCTTAATTTTTTCAATACGATCCGAAGTTAATAAAGGAGCCACGTGCTGAAGCACACTTTGATAATCTAAATTCAATTCAGGACGCAAAGATCCCAAGGCAGGAAGAGCAATTTCAGAGGAAAATGGAAACATAAAGACCTCGATGGTTACCAGTTAGAAGCTGGCCACCATCGCACACCCCAGCAAAAAAATCAAATCTGTGTCTTTAAAGAATCAACTGCGGGGACTTGGACAGATCTCGAGTCATGTTTTTTTGATGGGCCTCTAAGGTTCCACCGCCGATTTCCAATAATTTTGCATCTCTCCAGAGGCGTTCGACAACATATTCGCCAACGTAGCCATAGCCACCCAAAACCTGAATGGCTCGGTCGGCAACGTTTTTCCCCATGGTTGTGGCTACCAATTTGGCGCCATCGGAATCCAAACGATTGCCTTCGTGATTGAGATCCATTTTTCTAGCCACATCATAAACATAGGTTTTGGCCGCCTTGTACTCGGCATAACTGTCTGCGATGTATTTTTGGATTTGACCATAAAAATTCAAAGGCTTTCCAAAAGCCTCGCGTTCGGTGGCATAGCGGTTCATCACTTCCAAGGAACGACGTGCAATCCCCACACTCATTGCGGCCAAAGTCAGCCGTTCGAGCTCCAGGTTGCGCATCATATGCAGCATAGAATCCCCTTCTTTGCCCACCATATTGGCAGCAGGAACCTTCACATGATCGAACACCAGCTCGGCCGTATTGGAGGCTCGCATTCCCGTTTTATCGCGTATTTTTTGCCCCACACTGAACCCTGCCATCCCTTTTTCAACAATGAAGGTCGAGATCATAGCCCTTCCTGAAGCTGTGACACCCGTTTTTGCATAAACCCAAACCAATTCACAGGGAGTCCCCTGTTCATCCACAGTCCCGTTGGTGATCCACATCTTGCGACCATTCAGGATATAGTGATCACCTTCTCGAACCGCCGTTGTTGCCATTCCTAGCACATCGGTTCCCACCGCGGGCTCGCTCATGGCCATGGCTCCAACCCATTCTCCGGAACAAAGGCGTGGCAAGTATTTCTTCTTTTGCTCTTCACTGCCATTCACGGCCAAGTTGTTCACACACAGCATACTGTGGGCCAAGTAAGCCAAGCAAAATCCAGGATCCGAAGCGCTGAGCTCTTCGTGCACAATCACCGCAGCCGTGGCATCCATTCCCGATCCACCGTAAGCTTCTGGCACAGTGATCCCCAGCAAACCTAAATCGCCTAACTTGCGAAACAGTGGAAGATTGAAAAGTTCCTTACGATCATACTCCAACGCCTGAGGCTCCACTTCCGCCTGAACAAAGGACTTCAAACTTTCGCGCAACATTTTGGATTCATCCGTGGGTTGAAACAAATCAAAGTCTTTCCAGCTTGTCATAGGGGCTCCTTCAATCATTTTATGGCCTGGGTTGGGATCTTCTTCGCCAGCCGTTACATTTCATTTCTTAATCAGAAAAAACTAACGAGAAATACAAAGAAGCGCAAGCCAGAACCCGCAAGACATAGTCGCGCCACGTCTTGGCTGGAGGGTGAGTGAGTCGATCTACATCCAGACCTTGATCTAAAAATCAATATAACTACACATGGCATTTGATTTCACAATTTGTAGAGAAGATCATGAATCTATCAATAATTTCAAGATATGGAGATATGATGAAAAAAAATATCCTCTTGGGTTTCCTTCTTATTGGGACATCAGCTCATGCTCAATTTAAAACAGCTCCTTGTAAAGCAGAAGGATATACTTCTGAAACTTGTTTAATTAAAGAATTTCAATCAAGTGAAGAATTTTATGAACATGATTTTTCAAATTTAAGAAATCTTGCAAAAAAATACCCAGAACTTCCATGGCTCTCTGTCTTAGATAGCAATAATTCACTTGTCAAAGATCTAAGCGATGCTACAAAATCAATCCCGAGATCCGATCGAGGCAGATTCATTGATCTTCTGGAAAAATTAAAAAAATCTCCCAATACAAATGACCTACTTGAAGCTACTGAAATTTTTCTAAAGGCTAATCCTACAGAGAAGTTCTATTTTTCTAATCATGACTCAAACTTAATGAAGACTTTTGCTGCAACTTTAAACGGTAAGGAAAATTCTTCACCACGGGTTCAAAATCGATGCACACCCAATCCAGAAAAATACAAATCTATTATGGATGACATTAACCGCTGTGGTGGACAAGATATTCAAAGTAACTCAGGACTAAATTTCTATATGGCACTAGCCGAGATCGCTGCTTGCGACAAATACAATATTGAACAAATCGGGGTTGTTGAAACATATAGGTCTAAGGGGCTTTCGTTAGAAAAACCCTGTGTGATAGCCCTCAAGGGAGCAAGTGCTGCCATTGGTGGTGGTCATATTGACATCAAAACTCAAGGTACAGTGAACTCTATTGAGTGGAGTGCTGGATACGATTTAACAGATAAAAGGAATGACTTGAATTTTTGGCGCGCACAACTAACCCCCAAAGTGAATGATTTATTTAAAAATCAGAAATCGACACCAAACGCTAACGAGAATTCCACAAATCAAGGTGTTAAATAATTAACTATGAGAAGTTTTTAATCCATGTGAAAAGGTTTTGGATACAAACTTCTCACCAAATATGCCATTGAAAATTCTTGTTCAAGAGAATTATACTATTTCAAGGGAAGACAAAGATATGGTTCAGACTTGTGATTCTTTCTAAAAAGTTCCATGCAGCAAACAACTCCAACAAAGTCCAAAGTGGCCCTAAAAAAATTGGACCACCCTTTCTCTTAAAAACACCTTTTGGTGAAATTCAAGGGCAAGTCGTGGAATACTATTATGGATTCGAATCGTTTTAATTCTAGGATCATGGAACTTGATAACGTCAGCTAATAAAAATCACTTGAGAAAGTTTCATACATTCACTTATCCTTAATCAAGAGACACGGAGGTCGAAAATTAAACTTTCTTTATTTTTTATTCTTCTGATCAGTGGACTTGCTTGGTCGCAGACTCAAGACCCACAAAAAAAGACTGTTGTCCCTCAAAATCGACGATCTGAGTTTTTTTATCAGCCAGAAGAGGGTGAAAACAATTTTAAATTCACCTATGGAATCTCTCAAACAGAGAAGACAACCATCACAAGTGGAGCGAGTAGCTATATTATCGATGGAAGCTCACAAGGTGTCACTTTAGATTATTTATATGGTCTTAGTTCGCATCATGCCATTGGATTGAATGTTAGCTATGGTTCATCTCAGTCTAATTCTACCTTTCAAAATTCAACAAGCTCGTCGAAATCTGTTGGACCTTCGGATATATTTTTTATGTACAAAGGTCTATCCAGCTTGAATAAACTCATTCTTCGATGGAATGCTTCTGTATCTTGGAGTCCAGAAAATGCCGTAATTGCTGATAATCAACATGACGGAAATCGATATAGTGGCGGCTATGCAATATTTCCTGGAGTTTCTCTTGAAAAACAATTTGATCAAATGCGCGCAGGTCTCACTGTAGGTTATAAATACCAAGGGACAAGGAAAACTCAAAGCGCTAGCAATGCGAATTCAACAACTGAAACCAACGGTGGGGATTCAATAAGTCTGGGGTCATATTTAGAATGGATTCAGAATCAACATTTGTTTGGTTTAGCTTTAAATTATTCCAGGCTCAATAAGTCACAATCGACAACCTCATCAGGAACTTCTTATGAAACACCATCTTCTGAGTTGTATACTCTTCTTCTCTCTTACACTTATGAAGTTCGTCCTCACGTCAGTTATGTCCTCCAAGCGGGTCGTATGCAGTTTTCATCTCCGACTGTATCCGCCAACTTGCTGCAGGCGGGTCTTCGCTGGGGATTTTAATGAATCTCTCTATGAGACATCATCTGAATTTCACAAAAATCTAACTTTTTTCGCTCACATATTATTCAGTGACCAATCCATCGCCACTCAGCTCTTTTCTTTTTGGAAATGGGCTGGCTTCTCAATTGCATTATTTGATTCATGAGTTGTCAAAGGGGGCCTGATGAAACGTCTTGATTTGAAACACCTGATTTTTTTCTTTTCTTCGATCTTCCTTTTTGCAAGCTTTCAAAATTGTTCCAACCCCAATTCATCATCAAACTCAACTTCCGACGCGGAAAAACTATCTTCAACATTAAGTAAAACTTACCCCGTTGAATTTGATCCCTCCGGTCGACTTCTGCTCTTGTCTCCTGAAAAAGTCAGTATTCAAGTGTCCACCAGTTTCCCCGCAAGCTCCCTGCCTGTTCAAAAGCTGAAGTGGGAGAAACAAGATTATTCCTTTTTGTATGTTGATCTCAATCAGCAGATCGTTTCGCTAAAAATTGGAGGCGTCATCAACATGGATTGGCTGAACTTCCAGAGTCTGCAGAGCGTAGAAGCCGTGATTCAATGCCCGATTCCATCTTCGGTGATGGATTCACTGAAAATGGTTTTGCAAAGAGCAAAACTTTGCAAAACCATCAAACCTGCGAATACTCCAATCTGCTTGATGCTACAAACACCCGAGGTCAGTGAGTTTTTACTTTCTCCACAGGGCAATCCTGTCGGGTTACGAACGGATGACTGCTCGACAAATTCTGTCACTGATTTTTGTGAAGCAGAAGATCGGGCAAACTTTCGTCGAGCAACATCAGAGATTTACAAGAGCATCTTTATAACACCGACAGAACAAACAGTGGGACCAACTTTCTGGTCGGGAATTCCAATCCCAATGCATTCCAATTGTAAATTTCATAGCTACATAGAACCACAGGCACAGTAGCTTCACGGCGCGCCCATCAAAAACGCAGCAAAACTTATGCTGCGTTTTTTCCAGAAACATACAGAGCCAAGTGATGCACAATCGTTTTTAATTCTTGAGATTGAGCATTCATGGCTTCGCTGGTCGAGGATAATTCTTCCGAGCTGGATGCATTTTTTTGAGTCGCATGATCAATATCATTCAAAGCTTGTGAAATTTGACTGATCCCATCGGATTGTTGCTGGCTAGCTGCTGAAATTTCATTGTTCAGAGTGTTCATTTTTTGAATGCTGTCGACAATTTTTTTCAATACTTCACCACTTCGATCCGCACTTAAAGCACCACGATCTGTTTTTTCCACACTGGTATGAATCAATTGTGAAATATCTTTCGCCGCGGATGAACTTCTTTGAGCCAAGGACCGAACGGCCTCGGCCACAACAGCAAAGCCTTTCCCTTGTTCTCCGGCACGGGCTGCTTCCACCGCTGCATTCAATGCCAATAAATTTGTTTGGAAAGCAATATCATCGATCACATTGATGATTTCTTCAATACGCTTCGAAGATTCAGCGATCTCAGTCATTGCTAAGATCAAACCACGAATTTCTCGCTCCCCATCCTGAGCGATCCCCGCACTTTGTGTGGAAAGCTGAGCGGCTGCCGAGGCATGATTGGCATTCGTTTTCACAATACTTGAAAGCTCTTCCACAGCAGCCACCGTTTCTTGCAATCGACTGGCAGAGCTTTGAGCCCCCGAAGACACATCCTGACTAGCTGATGATATTTGGCCCGAGGTGGACTCGACCTGAACGGCGACAGAAGAAACATCTTTCACAGCTTTCTCAACCCGGCGACTTGTATCCACGGCGAAATACACTCCGACGGCAAGAGCTGTCACAAAGAAAAATACTACAGCAGCAAACATGATCCGTGCTCCCGTCTGAGCGGTATCAGCAGATCTTTTATCCCAAATTTCTGACTCCAATTCTTGAAACTTGAAAAGGTTATCAAAATCTTCAAAATATTTTTGGTATGTTTTTCTGTACTTAAAATTTAAAAAAGTGATCAAGTTTTCATCGGTATTTTGTTTGTATTTATCCAGGGCTTCCAATGATAACTGCTGAACATCTTTCCACCCATTGTTCATCAGATCATAAAGTTCCCTTTCTCCTTCAACAAAAGGAATTTCCTGATAGCGGCGATTGTATTTTTCGTAATAATTCATCGCGGACTTCATTGCGTTTTCTATTTTTTCAGTTTCAACTTTATCACCACGATCCAAAAGTCCTAATCGAATGGATTGGCGAACCAAGTCTTTCACGGAAGAGCTCATATAGTGCAACATCACAGCCCGTGGAAAATTCACACGTGCAACATGCTGATAGTCATTGATCGTTTTTGAATTCAGATAATAGGAAAACGCTCCAAAAATAACAAAAATCACCGACACAATGATCGAAAAAACAATCAACTTGCCTTTCATGCCCTTCATGCGATCCCCCAACAAAATGAAATTTCTGTGCACACAGATGACGATTCGGGAATCCTCCACCGCCAATAAAGTCCAGTTTTAAGACACAGATGTAGGTCGAGGACTCAGGGATTTTTACGATTATTTGACAGCACCTTGGTGTTCTTTGGAAGTAGCGGGAGACACGGCTGTCCCAGCAGCTCGGCAGGCCGTAACACCCATATAGGTACCAACTGCCAATTTTTCTTTTTCACTCAAACTGACATCTTGTGATTGCAATTGTAATTTTTGCTGGAGTTCACGAAGTTTTATCTTAGCCTGCTTTTCCTGTGCAAGATCCACTTTGACATCTGAAAGACTAGCTAACTCTGCTCTCAACTTTTTCAATTCATCTTCATAATATTGATTTTTAACGATATCTTCCTTCTCGACCTTATTGATATTTCTATTAAGAATCTCATTCAACCTATCTAGAATGACACCATTATTTCTCCCTGACATCTCAAGATGAGAAAAAACCAACAAATCACGACTCACCCCATTTTCCTTTGCAAAATCATCTATAATTCTTTCTGCCTTTTGTTTAAGATTTTTATCTTCAAACCACTTTGCTTCTTTGACTTTATCTAGGTAGTCTT